>NZ_DCLI01000034.1:0-24955 GCF_002320975.1 Clostridium sp. UBA1652 | reverse complement strand
AACTTTATTAGAATATATATAGTATACATACATAAAAAACATACAAATACCCATAAATAATTCATTGTTGACCCTACACTCAATTTATAGATGCCAAATAATAGTGCAATTGCCGCTAAAATACCTGCATATATAACTCTAACTAAAAATGTTTTTCTATCAAATACATATTCTCTTCTCATGCTTCCTCCTATATAATTTATTAAGCTTGTTTTAGTTCTCTTGCTTCTTTAAGTATTCTGTTTCTATTTATTAGAGCTAATCCTAATGCTATAACTGCAACTATTCCCATACCGATCCAGCCAAAATCATTTAATCTTACAATTGCCCATGTTAATGGATTTGCTCCATCACAGATACTTGATATTTGAGCTGCCCCTGATGGTAATGTGTAGTTTGCATTAACAGCTGCTGTAGTTATTAATGGAGACAAATTAGTTGAAATTAATAGCCCAGCTGCAAGTACAACTATTCCATTAACTAAAGCTCTAAATCCATTACCATTAACTACTGGAGTTATAAGAACAAACATCCATGGTATAACTGCTAAGTCTGCAAATGGTAAAACTTTATTACCAGGTAAAATAACTGCCATAAATACTGTTAGAGGTACAAGTATAAGAGATACTGAAAGTGTTAGAGGATGTCCTACTCCTACTGCTGAATCAAGACCTATATACATTTTTCCTCTATTAGAAAATTTCTTACTTATAAATTCAGAGGCAGCATCTGATATTGGTAGTAATCCTTCCATAAGTAAAGATGCCATTTTAGGTATAAGAACTAGTACTGCTCCCATTGAAATACCAAGTCTTAATACATCGCCATATCCATACCCTGCAACAGCTCCGATTACAAGACCTAAAGCTGTTCCTATTATAATAGGTTCTCCAAATACTCCAAATCTTTGTTGTACTTTTTCCATATTAATATCTATTTTTCTTACCCCTGGAATCATATCAATTATCTTATTTATTACTATTGCTATTGGAGCATATGCTCCTGTAAATCCATGAGGAAGAGATACCCCAGGTAATCCTAATGTTTTTTCAACTCCTGGTGCTGTATAATCTCCAATTACCATTATAATTACCATATTTAAAATTGCGGCAATTAGTCCCATAGTTTGACTACCAGTTACTATTGCAACTAAAGCTCCTGTAAATGCGAAGTGCCAGTAATCCCAGATATCTACATCTACTGTTTGAGTTGTATTAGTTATTATCATAACAATATTTACAAGTAAACATACTGGAATTATAACCATACCTACAGTTGATGCAAATGCAATTGCAGCTGCTGCTGGCCAACCAACATCAATAACCGATAAAGATAATCCAAAACGTGTTATCATCTGTTCTACTGCTGGTCCCAAGTTAGTTCCTAAGGCACCTATTACTAAATTTAACCCTATAAATCCTACCCCAACTGTTAACCCTGCTCTTAAGGCTTTTCCTTTTTCTGTCCCTAAAACTAATCCAAAAACAAAGATAATAATTGGCATCATTACGGTAGCGCCTAAACCTTGTATAGCACTAAAAAAACCTAATATTTGTGACATAATACACACCTCTCCTAATCTTTAATTATTTCATAAGATCTAAAATTTCTTTAGTTGTCTTGTCAACACCTACTCCTGTCAAAAAGCATATACCATTTATAAAAGGACATTTAACACCTTCTGGTTTCATTGTTGTTGATATAACAAAATCAAAACTTCCTGATTTAGCTGCAACCTCTGCTATTTTGCATTGCTCAACTTTGTATTGACCTTTGTATCCGTTTGCATCAAGTATTTTTTCAACCTTTACTCTTGCAGCAGTAGAAGTACAAACCCCTGCTCCACATGCTAATAATATTCTTTTCATTTTTCAACACTTTCCTTTCGTATATATATTTTTATAATTTTTTTTAATAAACTAATATAACATCATCTCCTTAAAAATTAGTTCTAATCTATATTAGCTTTTTTCATTATGCTCTTAAACTCATCAATATTTGTGCAAGCTATAACTTTTTTAAGCATCTCTTGATCTTGAAATAAATCAACAAGTTTTTGAAGGATATCTATCTGTTGCTCTGACTTTAAAAGTCCAAGCATAAAGATTGCACTAACTTTTATCTCGTTTTTTTCATCAACCATATCTTTAAAGATTACTGGTTCCTTTAATGACATAAACCCAATCTGAGGCCTTATTATATGAATGCTATCCGTATGTGGGATAGCTATACCTATATCATTAATACTAAGTCCAGTAGGATAAACTTTTTCCCTATCTATAACTGCTTGAAAGAAAGTATCCTTTACTAATTCCTTTTCCAAAAATTCATCTGCTAACCTTTTTATCCCTTCTTCTTTGTTTTTTACTGATTCATTAAAAAATGTAATCTCCTTATCAAAATACATCTTCATATACCTCCGCTTCCTATTGTATTCTTCTTTCAAATAATTCAATTATTTGTGCCATATCAATACTACTTTTTGCATTGTTTATCGCTTCTTTAAATTCTGAAATCTGTAATAAATTTATTAAATTAAATAAAGCATTTAGATGTTTTTCTTTATCTACAGCATTTATTATACATACATATTTTATTGGGTCATAAATTCCTGCGTTAAAAACCACTGGATTTTTTAATCTAATTAGATTAAATCCAAGCTTTAGTCCCCCATCATCAATTTCTGAGTGTGGAATAGCAAATCCTTCTGAAATAACATAATATGGACCATTTTGTTCTGTATTTCTTATGATAGATTCAACATAGCTTTCCGTTATATATCCTTTATTTAATAGATTGGTTGAAGCTTTCTTTACAGCATCCTTCCAATTATCTGCTTCTACATCTAATTCAATAAATTCCTCTGTTAATAAATCTGAAAGACCTAAAACCACTCTATTTTTTCTTTCAAAATAACTATTTAAACTTTCTCTAATTACCTCCAGTATTTCATCATTTTTTATTATAGGCTCTATCTTTTTCATGATATCTGTACAATCATTTTTGCATAATTTTGTGGAATTAATAGAACCACAGTTATCTATCATCTCTCTCATTCTCAAAAAATCACTATCAGTTAATTGAGGAGATATCCTGATATAAGGAACAGAAACACTATCTAAATCTACTGTTGAAATAACAAAGTCTATATCATTTCTTAATGAATCTTTTAGTCTATGTTTTGGCAGTACATTTATTATATTTAGATTAAATCTTTCTAAAAGCTTAGATTTTAAAAGCTGACTTGTCCCAATTCCGCTGTTGCAGATTAGTATTACATTACACACAGTCTTTTGAGTTTTCATTTTTTCAATTGAGGCACAAATATATATGACTATATATGCAATTTCCTCCTCGCAGATAGACCTTTTTGCATACTGCTCTAGTATATCTATGTTTTCTATAACTACCTCTTTTATAGGTGCATACTTCTCTATAATAAAATTTATTTCGTAGTTTTCGTTAAAGCTTGTAAAGCCGTCTATAAATATTCTTTCTAGATGGTTTGATAAACTTTGAAATAGCTCATAGTCTTTATATAAAGGAAGATCTAAGGCTTTTGATAAATTCATAATAAATAATCTAGTTATGGTTTGTATTTTTACTATTTCTTTGCTTCCATCTATGGAATCACTTTTCTTAAGGTATCCAAATCCTTTTGAGAAACTTTCTAAATATCTTAGTTCATTTTTATTTAACTCAAGGTCAAAATGCTGGCAAACAAGTATATATAGCCTTTCTATTAATTTATTGTTGGTTTCTTGTTTTTCTAACTTATGGCTATCTAAATACTTACCTAACCTCATTCTAAAAATTGCTACACATAGGTAATTCCAAAGCATATTAAAGGAATACTCTGTTAACTGCATTTCTGAATATTTTTCTGCTTCTGATATAAGGTTTTGTAGTATTATGTTTGTATCTTTATCTATTGCACGTATATCGCCAATCTTCATGTTTTTTGCCTGCTCTTGATGAGAAAACAACTCGTATAAATCACCATATCTAAATAATATATTTACAAATAAGTCTCTTATATTTTCTTCAGAGCCATTAATACAAATCCCTGTATTGGTTTGAGAGTTTACTGAAAGATTATACTTATTTAAAAACTTATTTAGATATTTTAAATCTCCAATAACAGTTGACCTAGATACGTACATGAAATCTGCAATATTTAGTAGAGTTACATGTTCATGGGTAAATATAAGTAATAAAGACTCAACTACCAAACGTTCATCTTTTGATAGTTTATAATCATAAAAGCTAAGTGTAGAAAGTGTTTGATATATAGATTTACTTATTTTGTCTACGTAGAACTTGTTATCCATCATCTTTAAATAAGCAATTCCTTTTCCTTCTAAAAACTCATTAACTTCCTGAATATCTGCCTGTATAGTTTTTACGCTGATATTTAAAATCTGCGATAATACTTTTATATCTAATTCATTTGGTCTTTCGTATATTATCTTAATAATTTCGCAAGTTCTTTTATACAAGATTAACACCAACCTTTATATTTACTTTAGTTGTATATTCAAATAGCAAAATCATAAAACGTTTCCAGTAGTAAAATATATTTCTCTATTGTTTTTCAAAAGTATACTTTATCTCAAAAGTAAGTCTACCTTATAGTGTTACTTTATCACCTTTTCTTTCAAAACAAAAGTTTAAAACCATTCCAAAGTCAAGAACTAAATTGTACCAATTAATTAGACATATCCAATTTGGTGATAAAAAAAATAACCCCCAGCTACATTAAAAATATAGCTAGGGGTTAAAATCATAATTCTAATAAATATACTCGTAAATCCTATAACTTATAAAATCAATAGTATCATTATTGACTGAATAAATCATATAATTACCTTTTCTCTCTTTTGTTACAAGCTGTCCTTCTTGAAGAAGTTTTAATGCCTTAGATACTGCTGCTTCTGATATATCTAATAGACTGCTTAACTCTTGTGTGCTTTTACCTTTTTTACTTATTGCTTTTAATATCTTTAATCTTGTAGAATCCCCTAAAGCCTTTAATGTTCTTTCTAAATCCTTAGGACTTTCTTTTTCAGAGTTTTCTGTTTCAACTAAACATGTTAAATTAAGAAAATCATCTATTATTCCTATAAGAAGATGAGGCCCAACAAATGTTGATACATTAATTGAAACCCTCTTAAGATCTTTTTTGTAAACCTCATATTGCTTATTTTTATAAAAAACAATCTTATCTTCATGAACCTTTATTCTTTCATGAATCTCTTGAATTAAATTGAAAATCCCTTTTTCTTTTGCAAACCTCACCTTTTGTTTCAAGATTCTAGTTATAAAAGGCTCTATATATTTTAATTCACCTTCAAATATATAAGTATAGAAGTCTTTTAATAACCTTAAAAGTTCTTGGTACTGATTTTTAGTGATTTTCTTATCATATACTTTAAATATCTTGTTTATCTCATGTATTGATATCTTTGATAGTACATCTATGGAACTTAATATATTTAAATCTGAACATTCTTCAAAATAATGACATACATCCATGATTATACAATACTCATCAGTGATATCAGCATAAATCTTTATGTCTTGTTTCATATCTGGGTTCATCTGTTTATTAACTTTTTCTGCCCACTTCTTTCTATGAATATGATGTTCAGGGTTTGATAGTACATGAAGAGCACAGAACATCTCAAAAAGTCGCGAATACACAAATTCACATAGTACATCTTGTTCATAAATAACATCTATTTTCATATTACCTCTAAAAATAAGTAAAATTACCTGTTTTTCTGCTGTGATGTTCAACTACTTTTATTATCTTCAAACATGAAAGGTATAAGATACTTATTATCCCAATTCCTATAACTAAGAAGCTTTTTATTTCTGGTATAGAGCTTCCTATTAAAATAACATTTCTTACCCCTTCAATAGCATAAGTTAAAGGAAATATAAGGCTTATCCCTTTTGCCCATATAGGGAAAACTGCTGTTGGTACCTTAACTCCTGAAAATATCTCCATAGGCTCCTCAAGTACTGTAAATAGAAAGCCAGAATCCCTTGAAAATAAAAACAAAGAATTTAAAAACATTCCCCACATTACTGCCATCAATAAAGTAATTATAAAAACAATCATCAAACTTAAGTAGTTAACATTTAAAACCTCTCTTTTGAATATCAAAACTCCTAGGGTGAAAATCACCATAAAAACTATGCTTTCAAAAAGAGAAGATAAGGCATTTCCTAGTATTACCCCCTGCCTACTGGCTGGTGAAAGGTAGATTAGCTCTAATGTCCCACTTATTCTTTCAAAAGAAAAGTTCCAAGCAGTCTGAACTAAGCTTCTAAACAGGCTCATGGTCATATATCCCAATACTATAAATACTAACACATTATCTTCATTAAGATAACTGATATTACTATTATTTATTTTAAATGGTTTAAAACTGTAATAGGAGGTTATGAAATTTAAAATAGGCCATATAAACAAGGAAATATATATAAATTTACTATGAAAATAGTTTAAGTGTTGTTTCTTCATTTCTGCCATAACTACTTTTATAAAATTTCTCATAATTTAAGCTCCTTTCTCTGAAAGCTTAATTATAGTATCTTCAAGTCTTGGTACAAGCTCAAAAAATTCCTTTATGATAGCTCCTTTATCTGAACATATTTGTGATATGTTTAAACTTAAATTCTTAGAACTTATAATATGATAGGAGTTATCCTCTTCATAAATCTCAACTGTATTATCATGTCCTAAAAGACTAATTAACATATATCTTTGAAGGGCCTCTATTCTGTTATGAAGAGTCAATCTATATTCAACTTTTTTAAACACTTGTTTTGATAGTTCTTTTGATGTACCTTGTCTTATTATCATCCCTTTATCTAAAACATAAATATAATCAGCAAGTTCCTCAACCTCCTCCATGTAGTGAGAGGTTAATAATATACCTTTACCTTTTTCCTTAGCTAAAGACTTAACATGAGTTCTTAATTCCTTTGATACCACTGCGTCAAGTCCTAAAGTAGGTTCATCCATAAATATATAACTTGGATCATTTATTAGTCCTCGTGCTATCTGAAGTCTTTGTTTCATACCTTTTGAAAACTCTTCAACCTTCTTATCCTTATTTTCATAAAGGCCTACCAACTTAAGTAGTTCCTCAATTCTCTTTTCTAATATAACATTAGGAATTCCATAAAGCTGTCCATAATACCATAGATTTTCATAAGCTGTAAGTCTCCAATATATCATTCTCTCTCCACCAGCTATCATATTGATTTTATATTTTATTGCTCTTGGATTTTTTACAGCATCTATATTATCAAGAAAATACTCTCCTGAAGTCGGTGAAAGTAAAGTAGTTAACATCTTTATAGTTGTTGTTTTTCCTGCACCATTTATGCCTAAGAGGCCAACTATTTCTCCTTCTTTTATTTTTATAGAAACATCTTTTACCGCTTCTAACTTAACCTTCTCATTTTTAAATATCCCCTTACTTGTTTTAGTTTCATAAACCTTTTTTAAGTTGTTTGCTTCTATCATATCCATCACCTATCCTTGAATTTTTTCTAATGCTATATACTCTATTTTTCTAAGACTTAAAAATCCTACAATCATATAAACAGTACCAAGTAAAAAAACATAAATCATGGTACTACTTAGTTCTGATACCCCTTTCCCAAGTAAAGCTGATCCTCTTATTAAGTTTGAGGTTTCAGTTACTGGTATTAGTTCTCCTATCCATCTTAAAACCCTTGGTAAATATTCATTAGGAAATGTTATTCCACATAGAAGTAACATAGCAACAAATAAAGTGTTTTGTGAAATATAAGTATCTCTTGTATATAACATTATTGAAGCAAGTACCATGGATAATCCAAAGAAACCATATAAGGCAAGAAGGGCACTTACTACAAATGATATTAGGTTTATATTAGATAAATTTAGACCAAAGGGAATGGCGATAATCAAGGAAACTATTACTTCAAAAGTAGTTGTAACTGTCTGCTGAAGCATATTGCCTATAAAATACTCTCCCCTCTTAAAAGGAGTAATCATAAGACTTTCTAATGTACCTTCCCTTAATTCTGTAATAAGACTTCTACTGACATTTAAACATGTCCTAACAACATATAAATAAGTTAAAGATCCTAAAATAACATAGCTCATGTAATCACCTGTTCCAGTAAACTTAAAGAATTCATCCCCCACAACTCCATTAAAAAGCATTTTATAAATAAGTAAAGCTCCTATTACAGTATAGAAACCAGTTAAAACATTTCCTATAAAAAAATCTTTAGGGTATGCTCTTATCATTACTATAAAATTTCTTTTAAACGTTGCCTTAAGTACTTTTCCTGTCATTTATTCAACCCCCTATTTTTAATTAACTATTTAGTTAATTAAATCGTTAATTCTTTAATGTGGATGCATTTTAAAGGGTTTCTTTGACTTTGTCAACAAATAATTTCCAATATATCTCTTTTTATCCTTGATGGATTTTACTGGAAGTTGTATTATATAGTTAAGTAATTGGGAGGTTATTAATATGAATGCAGAAATAATTAAAGAGAAATCCTTGAGGAATTTTGATTCAGAAGCAGAAGTTTATGAAAAAAGTTCTGATGGAAAGTTTTGCTCTAGAATTTATCCCTACATACTGGACGAGCTTAACAAAAAAAATAATGAATCAATCTTAGATGTGGGCTGTGGAAATGGAGTAATGTTATCAAAGATGAATGAAAATAACAAACTTCATGGAGTTGACCTTTCAAAAGCTATGATTGATGTTGCTAAAAAGAGGCTTAAAGACAAAGCTGAACTAATTGTAGGTGATTCAGAATTTTTACTTTGGGAAGATAATTATTTCGACACTATCTTATGTACTTTCTCCTTTCACCATTATCCACGTCCTAAAAAAGTTTTAGATGAAATGTATAGGGTTTTAAAAAAAGGTGGCCGTATTATATTGGCTGATCCTTGGCTTCCTACTCCACTTAGACAGATTACAAACTTCTTTTTAAGATTTTCTGATAAAGGAGACTTTCATGAGTATTCTCAAAGGGAAATTACGGATCTATTAGAAGCTTCTAATTTTAAACTACAAAGGTTTACTCATCCTACTAATGATACGTTTTTACTGGTTGCTGAGAAGTAAATTATAAATATCATTAAAAAAAATCAATTGCTTAAACTTAGTGTTAAGCAATTGATTTTTTAAACATAAACTTCAAAAATATCTTTATCATTATATCTAACTATATTTTCTTTATATTCCTTATTTTTATTAAAATTAAAAATAAGGAGATATCCTTCACTTAATCCATGTATGTCTAAATAATCATAAAGTTGTTTTAATCCTTCTTCATGATATTTAGTACCTCTCCAAATTTTCATTTCAACTATATATTTAAAGCTATTATAGGTAATTACTAAATCCAATCTCTTTTCTTCTGAAATTTGAACTTCTTTAAAATCAAATCCAGTTCCATTAATTATAGGTTTTATAAACGCTAGAAATAAAAGCCTTCCATGATGCTCTATAAATTCCTTGTCCTTGGCAGAATACTGTTCTTTCATAAATTGCTGGAATCTTTGTAGTATCTTCACTATGTTAAGACTTCCATCCTCTGCTACAAAACTTGATCTTACATTATATAGGCTCATTTTGTTAGTTGTTGTTCTAACTTTCGATATCATATAATTATATATAATTTCTTCAAATATTATATTACCTATTTCTACTCCATTTTCTCCTTTTTTAAATATTCCATAGGTTACCCCTAAGGATATAGTAGGATCTAGCGGATTAAATATTATTTGTTCGCCATCAACTAAAATTCTATTTACTAACTCGTATAGCTCATTATTATTCTCTAAGTTCTTCACTATGCTTTCAAATAATGTATTTACCTCTTCATTAATTATTTTAATTCCTTGCCTTACATGTTCTATGCTCCAAGAAATATTACTATTAACAATTACCTTTTCATCGATAATTTGGCATATTCTACTTACTAAATACGGGTATCCTCCTGTAAAGAAATATATCTCCTTACTTAAAGCCTCTATATCCATAACAACTTTATTTATATCTGCATATTCTTTTAACATACTTGATATTTCTTCCGTAGAAAAACTCATATCTATATCAAAATCTACGGCTATGTTCCAAGGTGAATTGTATTTAGCTTCTTCCTCTTGTCTTAATTTTAGCTTTAAACTTTTAACATCATACATTCCAACTAAAATAACTGATTTAAATGTATAGTCTTCCTCAACTTCTCTTGCTAAATATTTATTTCTGAGCATTCCTATAAAACTTAGAAATAATTGATTATTGGAACTCTTATCAACTTCATCTATAAACAGAACTACTTCTTTTTTGCTATCTCTTACAAATTGAGTTATAGTTCTTGATAAATCCTTTATATTGTTTAAATCTATTGATAAATCCCTAAGTCTCTGCGCCTCATCTACATCGGTTAATTCAATATTCTCACTTAAGAGTTCAAGAAAAGTTTTACTAAACTCTTGCTCACTTTTAAAAACCTTATCGCCGATTCCCTCAAAACTAATGCTTACAACCATATATTCATCATTAAGCATTTTCTTTAATCTATTTAAAGTTGTAGTTTTCCCATACTGTCTAGGCCTATTTATAGTAAAGTAAAATTCACTTTCCACAAGTCTTTTGATTTGAATAAGTTTGTTGCTTATATCAACCATATAATGTTTCTTAGGTACACATACACCTGTGCTATTAAACCTTTTCTTAATCAACTATAAATCACCTCAACTTTTCTAAATAATAAGTTAATTATACCATAAGTTTAGTTTTTACCATACAAAAAGGAGCACTTCATAAGCGAAGTGCTCCTTTTATAAATTTATTAAACGTTGAATAACATGTCTGAGTAAGTTGGTAATGGCCAGAACTCTTTGTCAACTATAGTTTCAAGAGTATCTGCAACTTCTCTTAAAGTATTCATTTGCTCAAATACTTCATATCTGTAGATCATACCTAAATCATAGATATCACCATCAAAGTTGTCTGCTTTTGCAACTACTTCTTCAAGAAGTGCAATATTTTTGTTTAATGAAGCTGTTAAGCTTGAAACTTCTTTTAATAACTCAGTTTGAACTGAAACATCAGCGCCTATACCAACAGCAGTTATTGTGTTGATTGAAGATGCAAGGCTTGTTGCATACTTAATTACTGAAGGTAATATTTGACGTTTAGCTATTTCAAGTGTAGTTAAAGCTTCTATATTTATAGTTTTGTTATAACCTTCTAAAGTTATTTCATAACGAGATTCTGATTCTACTTTAGTTAAAACTCCATGTTTTTCTAATACAGCTTGGTTCTTTTCAGAAAGTAAAGCTTTAGTAGATTCTACAGTAGATTTAATGTTTGGAAGTCCTCTTTTTGCAGCTTCTTCAACCCATTCATCAGAATATCCATTTCCATTGAATACAACTTTCTTATGAGTTTTAACAAGTTCAGTTAAAAGAACTTTAACTTCTTCTTCTACATCTGTAGATTTTTCAAGTCTATCAGCAACTTCTGATAAAGCTTCAGCAACTATTGTATTTAATACAAAGTTAGGTCCTGAAATTGAAGCTGAAGATGGAGTCATTCTGAACTCAAATTTATTTCCTGTAAATGCAAATGGAGAAGTTCTATTTCTATCAGTTGCATCTTTTGGAAGTGGTGGTAATGTAGTTACCCCTATAGTTAAATCACTAGCTAATTTTGAGCTTGTAGCTGGTCCATTTTCAATTTGATCTAATATATCAGTTAATTGGTCTCCTAAGAATATAGAGATTATAGCTGGTGGAGCTTCGTTAGCACCTAATCTATGATCATTTCCAGCGTTAGCAGCTGATAATCTTAATAAATCTGAATATTCATCAACAGCTTTTATTACAGATGTTAAGAATAAAAGGAATTGTAGGTTTTCGTGTGGAGAATTACCTGGTTCAAGTAAGTTAACTCCATCATCAGTTCCCATTGACCAGTTGTTGTGTTTACCTGATCCATTTACTCCTGCAAATGGTTTTTCATGTAATAGACAAACTAATCCATGTTTTCCTGCAACTTTTTTCATTAATTCCATTGTAAGTTGGTTGTGGTCTGTTGATATATTTGTAGTACTAAATATAGGAGCTAATTCATGTTGAGCAGGCGCAACTTCGTTATGCTTAGTTTTAGCTAAAATTCCAAGCTTCCAAAGTTCTTCATCTAACTCTTTCATGTAATCAGATATTCTTTGTTTTAATGATCCAAAATAATGATCTTCAAGTTCTTGTCCTTTTGAAGGTTTTGCTCCAAATAAAGTTCTTCCAGTTAATATAAGGTCTTTACGAGCATCATACATTGCTTTATCTATTAAGAAATATTCTTGTTCTGGTCCTACTGTAGTAGTAACTTTTGTAGTTGTAGTATTTCCTAAAGCTTTTAAAACACGTAGAGCTTGTTTATTTAAAGCTTCCATTGAACGTAATAATGGAGTTTTCTTATCTAATGCTTCTCCATGGTAAGAACAGAATGCAGTTGGTATACATAAAGAATCATCTTTAATAAATGCTGGTGAAGTACAATCCCATGCAGTATATCCTCTTGCTTCAAAAGTAGCTCTTAATCCACCTGATGGGAATGAAGATGCATCTGGTTCTCCTTTTATTAATTCTTTACCTGAAAATTCTAATATAATCTTTCCATCAGAGGTTGGACTTATAAAAGCATCGTGTTTTTCAGCAGTAATTCCAGTCATTGGTTGGAACCAGTGAGTGAAGTGAGTAGCCCCCTTCTCAACAGCCCAATCTCTCATTGCAGCTGCAACAACATCTGCTACATCTGGTGCAAGAGCGGTTCCCATTTCTATTGTCTTTTTTAAAGCTTTATAAGTTGCTTTTGGAAGACGTTCCTTCATTACACAATCATTAAATACATTTGATGCAAAAATTTCAGTTACTTTACTCATTTAAAAAAATCCCCTTTCGTATTGCACATTACTTGATTTGTTCCTTAAAAGTTTACTTACAAGGATAAAACTTTTCTCTTTAAATACATTTTTTACATTATTTACATATTCACAAAAATAAAAAGCCAAAGAAAAACAATAATTTTCTTTAGCTCCATTGCTAAAATTATATAATTCATATTTTATTCATATACTTATTATTACACTCATCAATAAAACTGCCATAGTTTTATACATATGATGAATTTATTATACTACTATAACAAAGATTGTTCAATATTGAAATTAAATTTTTTTATATATTTCAGCGTTAATATGCTAAAATTTCATATCCATCCTCAGTTACAAGTACCATCACTTCACATTGAGCAGATAAACTTCCATCTTCAGTATAGAAGGTCCATCCATTTTCCTCATCCATAAATACCTTATCACTGCCTTCATTAACCATAGGTTCTATAGTAAAAATCATGCCTTGAACTAAAAGCATTTCTGTTTTTGCTTTAGAAACATGACTAACCCAAGGATCTTCATGGAACTCTAGTCCAACTCCATGTCCTCCTATTTCTTTTACTACAGTATATCCATTTTTAAGAGCATGTTCATGCACAGCCTCTCCCATGTCTCCAAGAAAGTTCCATGGTTTTACTTGCTCTAGTCCTTTATTTACGCACTCTCTAACCACTCGAACTAATTTTTCAGCTTCTTCATTTACATCTCCAATACAAAACATTCTTGAGGAATCTGAAAAATATCCGTTATATATAGTAGAAGCATCTACATTAATAATATCTCCATTTTTAAGTAGTACATCTTTTGATGGTATTCCATGGCACACTTGATTGTTGATAGAGGTACATACACTTTTAGGGAAACCTTCATATCCAAGTTGAGCTGGTATTCCTCCAAGCTCCTTTGTCTTATCATATATAAGCTGGTTAATTTCCTCAGTACTTACCCCTTCTTTTATAAAATCTGCTACCGCATCTAACACAGCTATATTGATCTTTCCACTTTCACGTATTCCATCTATCTGTTTTTGATTTTTTATTATTTCTCTATCTGGTACTATGTGCCCTTCATTTCTGTAAGCTTCAATCTTATCATCAAAGGCCTCATGGCACTTTTTATACTTTTTTTCACTTCCACACCAACATAAATCATTTCTTCCTAATTTGTTATTCATGGTACATCCTCCAAAATTATCTTTTAGCTATATATTAAAAATCTGTATTTTAAGATTTAAAAAAATCTGGTTTCATATATAAATTAAGTGGGATAGATTGCTTTCTATATTTTGATGGAGTTACTCCAAAGGTATCTACAAAAGCTCTTGTGAAAGCTTCTTGAGATGAGTATCCATATTTTATAGCTATATCTAATAGTTTAGTTTTCTCCCCTCTTACTTCAGTAGCAGCAAGACTTAATCTACGTTTTGAGATATATTGTTTAAAAGTAATCCCTATATTTTCATGAAACTTACTTGAACAATAAAAAGAAGAATATCCAACATGATTAGATAAATCTATTAAGCTTGGATTATCCATAATATTATCTTCAACCCAATCAATCATAGTTTCTATGGTTTTTGTAGACATGCAATCCACCGCCTTTAACCTTTATTATATCATTTTATATTCTTAAATACTTGATGTTAGTTGCAATAATCAAGTATATTGAAGTGCTTAGTGTAATTTACAATTTATGTTATAATTAAATTATATCGTTTAAGGAGGATTTTATATGATATTAAAATGGAAAGGTTTATTGAGTGAAACAAACAGGTTTCCTGAAAAAGATGTACCTAAAGATTCAGTAGAGTTTTTGAATCCAAGTTCAAAACTAGCACCATATACTCCTGTAATCCCTATACTTATATTAATAATTGTTTCTATTTATTTAAAAAGGTTTCTTATTGGTCAATTTCATTTAGACATTAAAGGTATGATAATAGGATTACTATTAACAATTCCCTTCTTTATAATTCATGAATTTATACATGCTGCATTTCTCCCAAGAGATTGCACTGCTGAAATTTTTTATTCCCCTGCAGGAATAAGTATAATACCATGTACTCCAATCTTAAAATCACGTTATGCAGTAATTCTTATAGCTCCAGCACTAATAATTGGACTAATTCCTTTACTTATTTGGACTTTTGTTCCTATTACAAATATCACATTGAGTTCCTTAGTTTTTATTCTTAGTATTGGAAATTTAGGAGGAACTACAAATGATTTTTATAACTTGAGTCAAGTAATAAAAAAAATGCCCAAGAATTCTTTTATGATAACTTCTGGGACAAGATGTTACTACTATTAAAAAAGAAGGTGTTTTCCACCTTCTTTTTTAACTTATATAATCAGCATGGCCACTACTGTAGTTGCTATTAATCCTATTACTACAGGTTTTAGGTTTTTCTTTGCAAGTTCAAAAGCATCAACTTTGCATATAGCAGCTACAGGTATTAAAGCCCAAGGGACTATAGTTCCTCCACCTACCCATATTCCTGCTATTTGGCCTAAAGCTGTTAAAGTTGCTACTCCACCACCTAAAGCTGTAGAGAATATCTTAGAAATTGATCCAACTAAGGATATACCCGAAAAACCTGATCCATCTAAGCCGGTTATTGCACCTACAACTGTAACCGTACCAGATGAAATAACAGAATTTATCGGAACAGTATTTGCAAGAGCTGCGCCTAAATCATTAACTATTCCATTAGAACTTTCAGGTAGTATATGCCCAAATATTTCTGTGATTGCTGCATCTCCAAGATAAAAGAAAGCTGCTATTGGTATTACAACCCCAAATATCTTAAACCCAAATTGAAGTCCCTTAACAAGATTATCAGTGATTTTCTCTAGAGACTCTTTCTTATAGCTTAAGATTGAAACTATGCTTAATATAAATACAGCAGTTCCACCAATTAAAGCTGTAGCATCTCCTCCTTGCAATTTATAGATATACATTATAACTATATCTATCCCAAAAAGTACTACTATTCCTAAAGCTAAAATTCTTCTAACTGTTTTTGATTCAATAAGCATATTAGGTTTTTCCTCTTCACTATCTAATGCATATTCATCAGATAAATTACCTGCTTTTAAATCCTTTCTTAGAAAATAGAAGGCTGCTACAGTAGTTACTACACCCATTGTTATTGTAAGGGGAATACTTGAATGCAAAACATCAGCTACTGGTATACCCGCTGCATCTGCGGTAAGTTTAGGTGCTGCTTGAATAATGTAGTCACTAGATAAGGCTATACCATGTCCAAACAAATTCATAGCAATAGCTACCCCCATAGCAGGAAGCCCCGCCTTCTTAGCTATAGGTAAAAATAAAGCTCCTATAAGGGCTACTGCTGGAGAAGGCCAGAAAAACCAAGATAGGATCATCATAAAAATTCCGATTACCCAATAAGCAACCCAATAGTTTTTGATAACCTTCCTAAAAGGTGATACCATTTCATCATTTATTCCAGAATCCATTAAAGTCCCGCTCATAGCTGTTATTATAGATATTATAAAAATCGTGGGCATAAGTTCTTTTGTTGCATAAACAAAACTATTAAATATGCCCATTACAGATTGATACAAAGAACTAGTTCCAATTATACCAAGTATAAAAATACCCAGTATGCATATTAAAGATATATCTTTTTTCTTAACCATAGCTAGTATTATTATAATAATAAAAGCTAAATAAATATAATGAATTGGGGTTAATGTTAAGTTAATCATCTCTTCCTCCCATAATCGTTACTATATTGTTAGATTATGTAGGAAACATATCCTTAGTTACCTGTGCTTAAGTGGTTACTATTAAATATTTTTTATTAACAAATTTATATCTCCTTCTATTAACACAAAGGTAAAATATGCAATTAAAGTTAAGTTATGATAAAATATTAAATAAAACTATTATTAAAATCCATAGGGGGATAGAAGCATGAAACTGACTATACTTATAGTAGTATTAATTGTAATAATATTATATGCAGTTTATAGTAATCATAAAAGAAAAGTTGAGATGATAGACAAGATAAATAGTGAGTTTGGAGAAAAACCTAATAAATTTCATGAAAACTTCGATATGAGTTTTGTTAAGGCATATTATAAGTCTCGTAAAGAAAATGAAAAATCTTGTGATTCAATTGATGAATTAACATGGAACGATCTAGATATGGATAGTGTTTTTAAAAGAACAAATTACACAAGTACAACCTTAGGGGAATCCTATCTCTACTATAAATATAGAGAAGTTTCTTACGATAGAGATTACTGGAATACCACAGAAGAACTTATTAAGGCCTTTAACCAAAATAAAGACTTAAGAAATTCTATTAAATTTAATCTTATGAGTGTAGGTAAATTAAATGATACTAAACTGATTCACTTCATTTATAACCCAACCTTCAGTACTATATCAGGTTATTATAAATATCCTGTACTTGCAATAGGACTTATATTATCAATCTTAACTTCCTTTATAGTTCCAAGCATAGGTGTATTATTAACAGTGTTTTTTGTATGCGCTAATATCTTGTTTTATCAAAGTGCTAAACTTTATTTAGAAGAAAACTTTGATGTCATGATTTATTTATTAAATAACATTAAACTATGTCAGAAATTATCTAAAGTAAAGGATAAAGATTTTGATGGATTTAGAGAAAAGTTAGAAACTTCCTTAAAAAATTTTAAAAAACTTAAAAATATAAAAAGATATAGCTCTACATTAGATAATTCAAAGAATATAATATTTTCTGATTCTGATATTTTTCTTCAATATATTAAGATGCTTTTCATGGTTGATATCATTGCCTATCAAAATATATCTAAAATATTAGAAGGAAATAAAGAATACCTTTATTTAATTTATGATTTAGTTGCGCAATTAGATTTTGCTTTAAGTATTGTATATTACAGAAAAAGCGTTGATGAATATGTGAATCCAGAATTTGCAGAAGATAACACCATGGAATTAGAAGATATTTATCACCCACTTCTTGATGACCCTATTAAGAATTCAATACATATAGATAAAAACATCATCTTTACAGGGTCTAATGCATCAGGGAAGTCTACCTTTATTAAAGCTGTTGCACTAAACTCTATCATGGCACAAAGCTTAAATACAGCACTCTGTTCTAAGTATAAATGCAGATTTTCCAAAGTTGTGACATCAATGGCAATAAGAGATAACATTCTTGAAGGAGATAGTTATTTTATAGCAGAAATCAAAAGCCTAAAAAGATTGTTAGACTCCTTAAATGGTGATATACCTATCTTAGCATTTATTGATGAAATACTTAAAGGAACTAACACTATTGAGAGGATATCAGCTTCTGCATCTATATTAAAATATGCTAAAACAACCGATGCACGAATTTTGGTTGCGACTCATGATATTGAACTAACTCATATGATTGAAAGTGGATATGATAACTATCATTTTAGAGAAACAGTTACTGATGATGATATCATATTTGATTACAAACTAAGAAGAGGCCCATCAACAACAAGAAATGCAATCAAGTTATTAAAAACCATGAACTTTAAACCTGATGTTGTAGATGATGCCAACTCTATTTATGATGATTTTGTTAAAAATCAAAAGTGGTCAGCAGTTTAAAACTGTTGACCATTTTTTAGCTAATTCAGACCTTTCTTCATAGAAATCCCATCCAAACTAATCTCTCCCCATGCCAGTTTTACACTTTCTTCTTTAACAAATCCATTATTAATCCAAAAATCAACTACTGATTTATCATAGTTTGTTACTACATCTATTTTTATGAATTTACTTTTTTGAGATATCACATATTCTTCAAAAGCTTCAAAAATTAGATTTCCTAAACCTTTGCCTTTTAATGAATCACGTATCATAAGTAGTGATAAATAGGTTTCTTCCCCTAACTTAAAATCCATGATACCTACTATTTTTTGTGATGGGCCTTCTATTATCTTACATGAATAAAATCCAGCCTCTTTCATGTCTTTGATATCATTTATCAACCATTCATGGTTCACTTTATAAGTATCTAGATGTACCATCAAAAAGTTCTTATTAGAATTATAAACATCAACAATTTCATCTAAATCTTTATATTCAACTAAATCTACATAAAAACCATCAACATCAAATAACATATAAATTCTCCACTCTACTCCTTAACCCAGTAAGAACTACAATCCTTGGACCTTTCTATAAATCCATACTCAACCATTGCTCTTCTTAAGGTTGCGTTATCTTCATATATTCTTTTTAATACTCTGTTTATTTCTTTTTCAGTGTATTTCTTCCCTTTAGTGAAATTCTTAGTTATTTCAGAAAGTACGATTATCTTCTTTTTCTCTCTTGCTGGATAAGTCTTGATAGCTCCATTTTCATCAAAATAAGCTTTGATAACACTTTCTCTTTCCTTATCTGTAATGTTATATCTATCATCTACAGTAGTTGCTGTTCTATGAGCATCATGTAAAGTTTCTTTATCTAATTTATTTACCTTCTTGTTAGTGGTTTCTGTTATAAGTTCCATGATGGCTAAAAACAATCTTGCTTGTTTTTCTTTTTCTCTTAATTTATAACGATGATTTCTTATGGTTGACTGAGCAACTCCTAGTTTAGCTGATATTTCTTTATCTGTAAGCCCAGAAGCTATTAATGTTAGTAGTTCTCTTTGAACCTCTGATACACCTGTAAAGGTACTATTCATTTTAAGCAAATAATCTAAGCTTGAACCATGAGCACTTTCTAGATGAAGTTCAGCTGATTTTTTACCATCATAAAGAGCTCCATCTATTTCATATATTCTTCCCTTTATGAATTTTTCATTGCATATAATGCAGTTATACCCTTCTTCATCTTCTATAAATCCTTTTTTAACTTCATCAATACTTGCATCCCAAAGTAATTCTATATTTTCTTCTTTCATATCATCTTAACCTTCTCTCATTGTAATCTTATTTATATTTTATGTTTTATTTTTAGTTTTGTCTATATATTTATAAACTTTTATTTATTCTGTCTATTATTTTTCTTTTGTAAAAGAATAAATCTCTTCGTTTTTCTAAAGAATATACATATCACAGTGGAGAAATTAAGGTGTTTTCTATGCAAATTTAAATATTTTCTAGCACTTTAGCTTTATTTTTCCTTTATATTAGATTAAAATTATTAGAGTATTGGAAATAAAACTTAGTTAAGAAACCAGTTTTCTTAATTTAAATATACTTATAGGAGATGTTAAACTTATGGCAAATGAAATTAATCCGTCTAACTTTATAAGAAATATAGTTATTGAGGATCTGGAAAATGGTAAACATAAAGAAATAATCACTCGTTTCCCACCAGAACCTAATGGCTACCTACATATAGGTCATGCTAAATCTATACTTTTAAACTTTGGTTTAGCAAAAGAATTCAGAGGAAAAACTCACTTAAGATTTGATGATACTAATCCTGTAAAAGAAGATACTGAATATGTTGAATCAATTAAAGAAGATGTTAAATGGCTAGGTGGAAACTGGGATGAACTTTTCTTTGCATCTAACTATTTTGATGAAATGTATGCTAGAGCTGTTTTATTAATAAAGAAAGGTTTAGCTTATGTTTGTGATTTAACTCCAGAACAAGCTAAAGAATATAGAGGAACATTAACAAAACCAGGTGTTGATAGTCCATATAGAACTAGATCTATTGAAGAAAACTTAGATTTATTTGAAAAAATGAAAAAAGGTGAATTCAAAGATGGAGAAAAAGTTTTAAGAGCTAAAATAGATATGACATCTCCTAATATAAACATGAGAGATCCAATAATCTATAGAATATCTCACTCAACTCACCATAACACAGGTGATAAGTGGTGTTTATACCCAATGTATGACTTTGCTCATCCACTTGAAGATGCTATAGAAGGAATAACTCATTCTATATGTACTTTAGAATTTGAAGATCATAGACCTCTTTATGACTGGGTTGTAAGAGAATGTGAAATGGACTGTACTCCAAGACAAATAGAATTTGCAAGATTAAACATCACAAACACAGTTATGAGTAAAAGAAAACTTAAACAATTAGTGGATGAAAAAGTAGTTGATGGATGGGATGACCCTAGAATGCCTACTATTTCAGGTTTAAGAAGAAGAGGATGTACACCAGAAGCTTTAAAAAACTTCTGCACAGCTATTGGGGTTTCTAAAGCTAATTCCATCGTTGATTCTCAAATGTTAGATTACTTCATAAGAGAAGATTTAATGCTTAAAGCTCCATTAACTATGGGAGTTATAAATCCATTAAAACTAGTAATAACAAACTATCCAGAAAATGAATCAGAAATGATTGAACTTGAAAATAACGCTAAAGATGAAACTCAAGGTAAGAGATTAGTTCCTTTCTCAAGAGAACTATATATAGAAAAAGAAGATTTCATGGAAGTACCTCCAAAGAAATACTTCAGACTTTTCCCTGGGAATGAAGTTAGATTAAAAGGTGCTTACTTTGTAAAATGTACTGACATCATAAAAGATGAAAATGGTGAAGTTGTAGAAGTTCATTGTACCTATGACCCAGAAACTAAGAGTGGTTCTGGTTTCACTGGAAGAAAAGTTAAAGGAACTGTTCACTGGGTAGATGCTAAAACTTGCGTCCCTGCTGAATTTAGATTATATGAACCATTAATCTTAGATGATGCGCCTGAAAATGAAGGAAAACATTTCCTAGAACAAATAAACCCTAACTCAATGGAAATTTTACAAGGTTTCATAGAACCAACAGCATTTAAAACTGCTAAACCACAAGATAAATTCCAAATGGTTAGAAACGGATTTTTTAATGTAGACTTAAGATACTCAACTGATGAGAAGTTAGTATTTAATAGAATAGTATCTTTAAAATCATCATTTAAATTAAGCTAATAATAAAATAAATATGTTTATATAAAGAAAAAGTGGATTTAATAAGAATCCATTTTTTTGCATAAACTTTTAATATGAAACGTAATATTAAAAGTTTATATTATAATAATCACCAATTAGTATTACCAATAGAAACATCATTTATGATACCTAAAAATGATTAGTTCAGATTACTAATCAAATATTGGAGGAATTAGATTATTCAAAACTATATCAAGCATACTATACCTATGGTAGAAATCCAATAAACTCGCCGAAAACATTATTTAATGCTACAAAAAAGATGTTAGAAAAATGATTTAAAAAAAATCATTTTGCAACACCCTCTTTTATATATAACGCATAAATTTTATAATACATCTTCTTTTTTACTTTTTGATAATGCGTGCTTTATTTTATCTTTAAGCAGTATAATATCAAATATCAATACGATAATTATCTTTAAAATAGAGTGAATATTAGGTAAAAATATTGTTGCTAAAAACATCAAAGAAACAATCGCTAGAATTATGATATCTTTTTTATTACCTTTTAATAATAAATTTTTTATGTCATCTTTAAAGATTATCGTATTAAATATTACTAGGCCAGCTCCTCTTAAAATATATCTATCGCTTGGCAAATATATTGCCATAGCAAAAATTACAGAAGCAAATACCTTAATTATAAAATCTTTTTGTCTTTTAATCACCACATTCCTCCAGAAATTACGGTATAACCCGAACCTAGATAAGTGTCTGATCTTGTAACGGAAGCTCCTATTCTTGTCTGAAAATATGCAAATGAACCGTCAGAATATGTCACTTCTCTATATCTTTTACTTCTGTCTGCTCTAATCCATTGTCCAGGTTTTACTTCAAGAGCAGTACCAATCATACCTGTAATTGATGATGCAGCTTGAACAGCAATAATTTCAGAACTAAGAAATGGAATAATAGCACTGGCCATGAAAACTCCAAGTTTTATAGTTTCTGAAGGAGACATACTATAATAGCTATCTGCTCCTCCAAACCATACTCCATATACAAGACCACCAGACATAGCTGCCTTCTCGTTTATTTTTGCCACTTCATTATTATATATTTCAATCATGTTTTCTTCATTAACTTTGACATTAATATCTGGTATATCTTTCAAACTTTCTTTCACTACTTCTAATTCTTTTAACTTTTGTTCATAAACAGCATTATTTCCATAATTATCTTTACCTATTTCTGTTGCACTTGCTACTAATCCAGGACTAACAAGGGTTCCTATCATAATAGAAACTCCTGTTAATATTGTTATTATTTTATTCATCTTTCTCTTCATAAAATTTCCCCTCCCACAACTTTTTTAATTTATTTACTTACTTAATTAACTTATTGAACCTCCTTCCTGAAACTATAACCATATCGGTTAACTTAATGTTAACATTTTTATGATATTTTGTCTATATTTTCATATGAAATAAATGGTAAAAATGGCTATTTTGAATATTCCTTAACTATTCCATCTAAATCTTTGTATATACATAATTTTTATTAATTAAAATCATTTATATACAAAAAAGCAGATTCTTATTGAATCTACTTTTTGCATAAATGGTCACTTTTTTCATTCATTGTCTTTTTTACTAAGTTTTGATAATAAATTCTTAATATTATCTTTAAATAATACGATATTAAATATTAACAATCCAGCTATTTTTAAGATATACCTATCATTAGGTAAAAATCCTGTAACTATAAGAATTACAGAGGTAATTACCTGAATTACAAAATCCCTTGAATTTTTAATCAATCTACTCCCTCCCAAATAGTATTTTTTATTTTAATTTACCAATATCTTTAAATGGATAAACCTTAACTAACGCTTTTCCAAATATGTCTTCTTTATTAATATATGGTTCTTGCCATAATCTTGAATCTTTTGAATCACTTCTGTTGTCACCTAAAAAGAAATATTCATCTTCTGGTACTTTAAAAGTTCCTTCATAATTCAAACTATTATTTTTAACATAATCCTCTTCTATTACTTCTCCATTAACAATTACTGTCCCTTCAGCTATAGAAATACTATCTCCAGGTAATCCCATTACTCTTTTTATTAAATTTTCATTAAGTTCCTTTGAATTAAATACTAATATATCTCCTCTTTTTATCTTGTCATAGTTGTATATCTTTGTTACAAAAAGCTGATCATTTTTGTTTATTGTTGGAATCATAGACCCACTTGGAACTTTAACTTTAAATATAAGAAACTTGTTTATTAATAATGTTAATACTATTGCTGCTCCTATAGGCAGTATCCATTCTTTTATAACCTTAATAATTGTATTATTCATATCTTGCTCTCCGTTTGTGTAATTATATCCATTATACCATGTAATTTCCAAATTGATAATTTAAGTTTCATAGATCATATTTGTTCCATGATTAACACATGCTAATAATTTGATGGGCCTCCTGATGTACCTTTTATTTTCTTATAACTAAAAGAAGTCTGATATCTAAAATTAATTTAGATATCAGACTTCCATATATTACTTAAAATTTCTTTAATTTTTCAAACTTTTTACTATATCAATTGATAATCCAGTTTTATTAGCTATTGTTTCATCATCTAATAATCCTATTAGATTTCTTGCAATATCTATTTTCCCTTTTTCTATTCCTTCTCTTATTCCTTCTTCTCTTGCACTTTTCTCTCTTGTTAACTGATCCATAATTTCAGCTTGCCTTGCCTCATATGCCATCCTAGCTTCTTTGCTTTTACTTACTCTTTGTAATATTTCATAAGCAGTTTTTATATTTTCATTTCTTTCAGCTAACATTTCCATTCCCTCCTTTGATTTTGCATCAATAAATTCAAGCCAATCTAAGCTTGGGTCATCTACATCCTTCAGACTATCTAATCTTTCAAGCTTTGGAAGTTCTAAGAAGTGAATTTCTAATACATCAGTTAATTTATACAAAGTATCATCTTCAACTATATGAAATCTTGTATGTATTTTATTAAGAGGTATTCTCTCAAAGTCCACAATATTTATAGTTATGCACTTCTTT
>NZ_DCLI01000041.1:0-29547 GCF_002320975.1 Clostridium sp. UBA1652 | reverse complement strand
CATTAACTTAATGACATTGGATTCTATCTCTCTTTTTCTATCATTTCAGATATTATTTTTAAAGCACTTATAAGCCTATCTATGTCTTCCATTGAGTTAAAAGCTGCTAAGGAAGCACGAACAACTCCATATCCTTCACCACTTTTAAATAGCTCATAAGCTTCAGCATTAGAGAGCCCAAGTAAATCTTGAACATAAATATCAGCACCTGAAAATCCAGCTGTAACAGTAAGTCCAAATTGAAAGCCTAAAATGCTTCCAAGCTTTTTATAAGAGATACCATCCATGTTAAAAGAAACATATGGAAGGTTTGAAGCATTTTGTTGAGAAGCATAAATAACTATACCTGGAATTTCTTTAAGTTCCTTTATCAGATAGCCATAAAGCATATCTTCATAATCGGAGATGTTTTTAAGTCCAATACCTTTTAAGAAACTAAGAGCTTCACCAAATGAAATTATTCCCATAAAATCAGGATAGCCTGCTTCATGAGATAAAGGAGAGTCCTTTAAAATATATTTTTCATCATTTACAAAATGAGTTACTCCAGCACCATAAGTCATTGGATGATATTTATCCAAAAACTCTTTGGGACCAATAAGAACTCCTCCAGATTGCCCCGTATAACATTTATGACCATCGAAAGAGATAAAATCTATATGTTCTGGGTCAGAATGGGCTTTCATTGAAAATGGCTTGTGTTGAACAAGTTGTACAGCATCTAAAAGAATTTTTGCACCATATTTATGAGCTAAATATGCCATTTTGTAGTAAGGAGTAATTATTCCAGTAATATTTGATGCTGCTATAGCAGCTACAAGTTTAACTTTCCCTTGATATTTTATTAAAAGATCTTCGTAATGGTTCATATCTATGTTGCCATCAGGAGTAAGTCTAACTAGTAGAGTTTTAAAGCGAATTCTAAATGGCAGATAATTAGCCATATGATCCATGCGAGTAGTAATTATAACTTGATCTGGATCATCCTGTAAGGCAATGTGGCTTAAAAGATTTAAAGCAGAAGTAGTTGTATCTGTATAAACAACTGAATCAAGTTTACTGTCTCCACCAATATAATCAATAATGATATTTCTCACATTATTGTAAGTAGTTTGAATTTGTTCAGATAAATGATTTTGCTCATTGTGATAAGAATAATGATGAAGAAGTGATTCAACTTTTTCTACAACCACTTTCGATATTTGGGGAGTTGCAGCGTTATTCATATATACGCGAGGAATATATCCAAGGGTGGTTTTCATGTAAGTATCAGTTCCAAAGAAATGATTCCTCCAAGGTGATGTAATCATAGGTTTCCTCCATATTTAATTAAATGTAAAATACACTACAATATATTCCTTTAAAAGATGATATGTGTTCCAAATTAGTTAATAGGTCATAAAAAGCATGTATAATGAAATAAAAAAAGTAAATAATTTCCTTATATTTCCAAGGAAATTATTAAAATAAATCTTCTATATATATTAGATTCAATGATGACACCAATAGAAAAATATGATAGAATAATATAAATTAATAAAGAAATGTTTTGCAAGGGCGCAGTATGTAATTACTGCGTCTTTTTTATTTAAGGGGGAGGAGAAAATGTACAAGATAGCAGTGTTTGTAGATAATTTAGGTGAAGTAACTACTTTTGATAAGCAAGGTCATTTGAGGGTGTTTTCTAAGATTCAAGGAAGTTGGCAAGTGATAAGAGATTTGATTATATTGCCTATAGCCTCAACCGAAATACATGAGATACGTGATAAATTTAAGGCAATCTCATCTGAAATTAGTGATTGTAATGTAGTTGTAGCAAAAAAAATAAGCGGAGTAGCCTATAATATACTAAGTTCATCAAAAATAGTTGTTTGGGAATGTGAAGGAAGGCCAGAAGATTTTTTAGATGATATTGTAGATGAAGAAGAAAAATTAAAAAAAGATAAAGAAACTTCTAAGAGTATAGAAGTTATTATTGAAGAACACATAAAGAAAATAAGAGAGGGACATTATTATATCAGTTTAGATGATATTCAAAATAGAAATGAAAAACTATCGTCAAAGCAAATAATAATTCCATTTTTAGAAAATAAAATTTATGAAAAATTGGACATAAGCTGTAGCCATATACCACCTTGGTTAGAGAGCAAAAGTAAAAGCTATGGATTTAGTATGAAGATTGAAGATGAATGTACAAACCAGTTAAAGATAAGTTTAATTAAAGAATAATTTTTAGAATAAGGGGGAAAATTATGAAAGAATATAATACTAAATATGGATTATTATGTGGTGTAACTTCGGCAGAATTTTATGAAGATGGAAGTTTAAAAGAATGTATATTAGATGAAAAAAATGAGATAAAAACCTTATATGGAACCTTTATTCCTCAGTATGAACAAGGGGAGATAAGGAGAAAATACAATAGTTCAATTTCTTTTTATGAAAATGGGTCTATTAAAGTTATAAACTTAAATAATGCGATGGATATAAAAATATTAGAAGGTGTTTTTTCAGTAGAAAAGATAACTTTTTATGAAACTGGAGAAATAAAAAGAATATTTCACTTAAATGGAAAACTTAGTGGATATTGGGGAGAAGAAGATGAATATGAGTTAGCTAAAAAGTATAAATTTAATTTAGGATTTGGAAATTTTGAAAGTAAATTTATGAGTCTTCAACTTTATAAAAACCAAAAAGTAAAAAGTATAAGCTTTTGGCCAGGAGAAAAAGTTGAGATTAAAACTAACTTTGGATTAATTTCTATAAGAACAGGAATTTCATTGTATGAAGATGGTAGCATAAAATCTTGTGAACCTGAAAAGCCAATAAGTATAGAAACATTAATAGGTAAAATTTTAGCTTATGATATTAGCTCTATGGGTATTCATGGAGAAAATAATTCTTTAAGCTTTTATGAAGATGGAAGTGTAAGATCACTAGTTACCTCAACTGATTGCATAGAGATAAAAGGTAAACAAGGAGAATCTATAAAATATACTCCATCAGAGAAAACTAATTTATTTAATAATAGTATTAAAGATATCGTTCCAGTGAAAATTGAGTTTAGTGATGGAAAAATATTTATTATGAATCATGAATATGATATAGATAAAAGCATTTTTAATATAGTTAATAACTTTAAGAAGATTAAAGTAAAAGAAAATGGATGTACTAATTGTGAATTGAAAACTTCAGGTATTCAACTTAAAATTTAACTAGAGAGATGTAGTTAGTGTATTTTAAAAATTACACCAAATAATGCATGTTGCATTTTAAATATCATTATTATATAATCGTATTAACAAATTGATACTGTTTCTGAGATATTTGTGAAGCTCTTATTTTGAACCTACACTTAAATTTCGGGAGTTCAAGATTTAAATATCTAATTTGACTTATAAGACCTAAATGGCAAGGACATAAAGATATTTGTGAGGACACCCACCTATCGCGAGATAGGGCTCAAAATTAGAGTAACGGTATTTTGGTTTCAATGTTACAATTAAAATGTAAGTATTACTTCTGGGGTATTTGTGTAGCTCTTATTTTGAACCTACATTATAACCATGGGAGTTCAAGATTTAGATATTAAATTGACCTATAAGACCTGATGGCCAGGACATAAAAGTATCTGTGAGGACACCCACCTATCGAGAGATAGGTGTCAAAATTAGGGTAGCGATATTTTGGAAGTATAACAGTGAACATTTAAGAGGGGAGACCCTCTTTTTTATCGTTAGAGGGAATTATGAAAAGTAACTTATTGATAGAAGATTACATTAAAAAAGCCGAAGAGGCTGAGAAAGAAAATAAACAACTAAAGGCACTTAACTTATATTTAAAAGCTAATGAATTATCTAATGGGGAAGAGATTGAAGTACTTATTAGTCTAGCGTTAATATATCACAACCTTGGAAAGTTAGAAAAAGCAAAAGCTTATTATAAGGAAGCAATATCCATAAACGAAGATGAAGAAAGAGCCTATTATGGATTAGCAGTCATTTATGATGAAAATTCGGAATATGAAAAAGCAATAAACTTGTACAAAAAAGCTATATATATAAATCCAAATTATAATAAAGCATATTTCTTTTTAGCTAATGCTTATGACATTTTAGGAGATAAAGAAAGTGCAATAAAATATTATGAAAAGCTTCTAGAACTTAATGAAGAGGATTTTTGGGCTAACATAAATTTAGGTTCTATTTATGAAGAGTTAGATATAAATAATTTGGCATACAAGAAGTTTTCTAAGGCTTTAGACATAGATAAGGAACATTATTTAGCTTTATTTAATATGGGAGTTATAAGTGCTAAATTTGGAATGAGAGAAAAAGCTATAGATTATTATAAGAAATCAATAAAGAAAAACTTAGGATATGCCTATAGTTTTTTAAATTTAGCTGTGCTTTATAAACATGAAAATTTAGAAAAAGGAATAGAAGTATTAACTAAGGGTATTAGTTTTAATCCGTCCAGTCACTTCTTGTATTACAATAGAGCTTGCTTTTATGCTATTATACATGACTTTGCTAATTCTATTAAAGACTTAGAATTAGCTTTGAAATTATATCCAGATTTTATTAAATATATTTTAGAAGATGAGGAATTAGCCTTGGTTATAAAGCAGTCAGGATTTAAAAGATTAATAAAAAATAGCTAAGAACCCTAAGGGTCCTAGCTATTTTTATTTTTAAGCAAATCACGTATTTCTTGAAGAAGAACAATCTCTTCTTTAAGAGCAGCAGCTTTTTTCTCTTCCTCTTTTTTCTTAAGTTTATTTAAAAGCTTAATGAAAATAAAAATAGAAAAAGATACAATTAAAAAGTCTAATATATTTTGAATAAACTGTCCGTATTTAATAGCTACAGCATCACTATCCCCAGAAGCTGCTCTTAGTACATATTCTAAATCTTTAAAATCTACACCACTTGTAACTAAACCAATTATAGGAGTAATTATATCTGTTACTAATGAAGTAACTATTTTACCAAAGGCTCCTCCTATAATAACACCAACTGCAAGATCTATAACATTACCTTTTACAGCAAATTCCTTAAATTCCTTCCACATAAAAGTACCTCCTTCGTTTTTTAACACTATAATAATATAAAAAATAGAAAAAAAACAATAAATTTCTTTAAAATCATTCACATTTTTACTAAAATTTATTAAAATTAGATATAGGAGGGGTAATTTTGTTAAAAAGGAAAAATTTAAAAGAAGTTATTTATATTGAAATAGATAAAATTTATAGTATTATAGTTATTTTATTATTATTATCATTAATGATTTTTTTGATGAACTTTATTTCCATAAAAATTACTTTAAGTGTAATAAAGGTGTTATCAATTATAATCAGTATCTCAATTATGATGATTACTAATACGTTACATAATAAATCAAATAATCAAAGTTTTTATTTTTTAACTTCAACATTTTTTATAGCATCTATATTTAATATTATTGACTTCATATCTAAAGAAACTATAAATGTGTACGATGATAAGATGTCAAGATTTTCATATATTTTCCCAACATTGTTAATTTCAATTATGTTATTTATGAATCTGTATTTTATTAATAACGGTAAAAAAACAAATACTAAAATAAAATATTGGACTACAATAGCATGTGTATTTTTGTTATGTTTTATAATAAATAGTTTTATAAACGATTTTTATACTCTTAACATATATATTATTGGTATATCCATAAGCTTTTTATTATTCGCATCAATAAAAAATAGAAAATTTGGATTGTTAAAAGCTAATAAATTAAATTATATGTATTTTTATGTTAATTTTTTATTGATTTCTATTACGGTTAGAAGTATTAATATCATAGTATTAAAAAATATAACAACTAATATAATACATGAGTATATAAATTTAATGGCATTTACAGTTTTTTTTGGATGCATATTGCAACAACTTTTAAATAACTCATATAATACAACATTCAAGGACATGCATACAAGAAATAATAGTTTAAGTGAGCTAAACAGTAAAATAATGGGTAAAAGTATGGAATTAGAATTTTCTCAAAATATATTATCAAAAAGAGAAGATATGTTCAAAAATCTCTTTAAAAATATACCTATTCCCATGCTGCTTTTAAACTTATCAAATGGTAGGATTCTTTTCTCAAATCCAGCATTTCTATCTATCACGCAAATAAGTGGATTAAAAAAGGTAATTAATAAAAAAATATTAGAGTTTGTTAAATTTGATGATATAAAGATATTTAAAGAAGAAAAATATAAAATTAATTTTGGGAAAATCTATGAAGCAGAGTTAATAAATAGAGGTGAAAAAACTTGCTTAGAAATTCAATTTCTAGAAATATCTAAAGAAGATGAACAGTGCCTTGTACTTATAACTGATATAACAGAAAAGATGAATATGTATGAGATTAAAACTAGAGTTGACCATAAAAAAATAGAAGAAAAACTTAGAAGTGATTTTTTATCAAATATTAGTCATGATTTAAAAATTCCTATAAATGTAATTTATTCAGCTGCTCAGTTAGAGAAATTACTTATATCAAATGGTAATATAGATGAAGTAAAGAAGTATCAGAGAATTGCTAAAGATAATTGTATTTCTCTCATTAGGTTAACTAATAACTTAATAGATCATTCTAGACTATCATCGGATTTTTTAAAACCAAGTTTGGAGTACTGTAATTTGGTTGAGATTATAGAAGATACTATTATGAAATTAGTTGAATACGTAAAGGGAAGCAAAATTGATTTAATATTTGATACTAATGAAGAAGAGGTTTATTTATACTTAGATAGGGATTTTATGGAACGGATAATATTAAATCTTATATCTAATGCACTTAAGTATACACCTAGAAATGGGAAAATATTAGTTGAAGTTGAAGATTTAGAAAAATCAGTAGTAATAAAGGTTGAAGATAATGGGGTAGGAATGGAAGAGGAATTTGTTAATAGTGCCTTCACTAGATATGCACGAGGGAAAAACAATGAATATGTAAGAGAAAAGGGGACAGGTATAGGTCTTTTTGTAGTGAAAAATTTAATGGAACTACAAAATGGGGGTATAGAAATTAAATCTAAAGTAGGAAAAGGTACCTCTATATTTTTGAGTTTCAACAAGGAGCTTAAGGAGAATGAACATATTTGAAGAAATAGTTGATCGTTTGAAAAATAATACAAAGATAAATATGTTTTATGTTTCTATCGTAATCACAATATTAAGCTATTTAATAACTAAAGATTATAACGTTTTTTATATAGTAATAGAAATGTTGTGCGCATCCTTGACAATGGCTATTGTTTTTATAACTTTTACTAAAAAATATAAAAGTAATAGTATTTTTAATTATATAGGATATGGTTTCACTTTATTATGTTTTATTAACACAGTACATATAGTATTAATAAACTCTATGGAAGTTGGTAGTTTTGAAAGCAAAGGTACAATTTTTGTATGGTTAGCTAATAATTATTTAGAATATATGATTATAATTATTTCTACAATTTTTACTAAGATAAAACCTAAAGTTACAGACTTAATTTTTGTCTACTGTTTGGTAATATTTGGGGTAGGATTGTTTTCACTTTTCACTTTTAACTTTCAGGGAACTGCATCAGAGTATCTAATTGTAGGATATAATATATGGAAATATACCGCCATATTGTTTTTTGTTGCCTTACTTTTAATACATAAGTATAAATACTACATAGGAAGAAGTGAAAGCAAGTATTTGTATACATATTTAATTCTAGTATTTATATACGAATACATAGTAAAACTTTATTTTACTTTTAGCATACGACCCTTAGTATTTGTATACATAATTAAATATCTAGCTTACTATTTTTTATATAGAGCTTTAAATGAGTATATTTTATTTGAAAGTTATAGTAGTATGTATGATGATCTACTTAAAGTTGAGGATAGGCATATTCAGTTAAATAAAACATTAAATGATAGATTAAATATTCTAAAAGAAGTTAAAATTATTCTATCTAAAAGTGAAAAAAAATATGTTTCTTTATTAGAATCAATATCAGATGGAATAATTATATTTCACTTTGATGAGATTTCGTATGCCAATAAAGCCTCAACTTATTTTATAGACATATCTTTAGATAAGGTGAAAAATATAACTTTAGGTGACACATTAGAAAAATTAGGGTTAAAGTATTCACTTTCTAATGAAAAGTTTTTAGAGGAGAGCATAAACATAGAAATAGCTGGAGAAGAAAAATATTTAGATATTTATATGTTTGAATCAGAAGAAAACACTAAAATATTATTTATTAAGGATGTTACTGAAAAGAACATTAACTATAATCTTAAAATAGAACTCCAAAAATATTTAGGAGAAGAAAATGTTAAAAATGAATTTTATGCTAATATATCTCATGAACTTAGAACACCAATAAATTTAATATATACTTCTCTGCAGATTAAAGAGCTATATATACAAGATAATAATTACGAGGCTATAGAAAAAAATACAGTAGTTATAAAACAAAATTGTTTAAGACTTATAAGAACTATAAATAATTTTATAGATGCTAATAAGATTTCAGAGAATTATTTAAGACCTAACTACGGTATTTATAATATTGTGGAATTAGTAGAGAATGCAGCCCAAGCATCAGTTAGGTATATTGAAAAAATGAAAATGTCGTTGGTATTTGATTCAGAAAAAGAAGAAATATACACTATATGTGATTGGGAATTTGTACAAAGAGCTGTTTTAAACCTATTATCAAACTCAGTAAAGTTTGGAAAAGTAGATGGGGATATATATGTAAATATATATATAAATAAAGATAAGCTTTGTATAAGTGTAAAAAATAATGGGCCTGGAATATCTTCAGACATTAAGCCTTATTTATTTGATAGATTTACTAAAATAAATAAGTCATTAAATAGAGATAAAGAGGGAAGTGGACTTGGATTATATTTGTGTAGAAGTTTAATAGAACTTCAAGAAGGGGAGCTAGTACTTATATCAGAAGAAGAATATGGAAATGAATTTTTAATAACATTCCCATATGAAGAAATACATATAGAAAATAAAGATTCTATATATAAATCTTTTGAAATTAATGATTTAGTAGAAAAAGTTGATATAGAATTTTCAGATATTTATTTATCAGATATCTAGACATTGTGGGTTAGGAGTGAAGAAGTTCACTCCTATTGTTTTAATGGAAGCTTAATTATAAACTTACAGCCTTTATTTATATCGCTTATTAATCTTACAGAACCTTTATGTTTAAGAATAACAGCCTTGGTTATAGCAAGCCCTAGCCCTGTTCCAGGGTTCTTACTAGTTCTTGATTCATCTCCTCGTGTAAATGGACTAAACATACTCTCAGACTTATTATTAGGTATTCCTATACCATCGTCTTCAACAATTATATTTATATACCTATTGTCTTTATAACAGCTAACGGTAATAGTTGTGTTAGCAGGATTATATTTAGTGCTGTTTATAATTAAATTACTTAAAGCTCTATCTAGATTTTCATTATCAAAAGAAAGATATATTGCTTCATCTGGAATATGAAAATTATAATTAAAGCCATTTTCCTCCATTAAAGGAATATATGAAGCTATTAAAGTTCTTAAAAACTCGCAGATATCACCTTCATTCATGGATAATTCAAAATCCCAAGAATCTAATTTTGAATAATCAAATAAATCCAAAATTAAGTTATTAGCTCTTTCTGAGTTTCTTTTTATTACAGAAAGATACTTTATTTGTTCCTCTTGGGAGAGTTGTATGTTTTCCATTAGATAATCAGAATACCCAAGTATGGAGGCTAAAGGTGTTTTTAAATCATGAGATATATCTAAAATAAGCCTTTTTCTAGCTTCTTCAGATTTTTCTTTAAGACTTATCTCTTCCTCTATTTTAGAGGCCATAATGTTAAAGGCATTACTCAAATTTTTAAATTCATTTTTATTATTTAGATTTATCCTAGTAGTATAGTTGCCTGAAGCTAGCTTGTTAGCACCATGAGTTAAAAGCTTAAGAGGTGTTAAAAAATAGGAAGAGGTTATTCTAGAATAAATATAAAAAACTGCAAGAAATATTACTAAGAATATTCCAAGACAGATAAATATAAATTGTTTAACTGTTATTCTTTTAGGCGCTAACTCAATTTCTGTGTATTTTTCAGCTGGAATTGCTAAAACCATCAAAAAGTTTCCTTTATGACTATAAGAAGTTCTATAGAAAAAAGTATTACGTCTTTTTGCTTTGCTTTCAGGAAAAAGTCCTGAATAAGCCTCATAAGAAGATGTTATGGAATTAATATTTTCTATAGTGAGTTTCTTTTTATCAAAAGGAGGTTTTACATTTCCAGTTGTATAAATAATATTATTGTTATTGTCGACTATTGCCATATAGCCGCCCAGTTCAGTTATATAACTTGCATCTATATCCTTATAGTTATCCTTTATGAAGTTTTTAGGAGATGTTGCATCAGATATATCAACATTAAAATAAAATAGAGCAACAACCGCACTAGATAATAAGGTTAAAATCAAAACAAAAAACATAAGTATAAAGGATATAACATAATTTTTAAGTAAAAAATTTGCTAGAGTTTTTCTTTTTCTAAGTCGAATAAGTCTAAAATACTTACGCATTATTTATCTTCTCCATTTTATAACCAATACCTCGAATAGTTTTTAGATATTGAGGTTTTTTAGGGTCTTCTTCAATTTTATCCCTTATATGACTTATGTGAACCATTATAGTATTATCATCACCATAATAAGTATCTTCCCAAATAGTTTCGTAAATCTGTTTCTTAGTGTAAACCTTACCCGGGTTTTCAATTAGAAGTTCTAATATCTTGAACTCCTTAGCATTAAGCTCTAGAGGAATATTATTTCTAAGTACTTCGCAGCTAGTTTTATCTAGAATTAAGTAACCTAAAACAATCCTATCATTTTGTTTTCCTGTTGCATATTTATAGTATCTTCTAAGTTGAGCTTGTATTCTAGCTGTAAGTTCAATTGGGCTAAAGGGTTTTACCATATAATCGTCGCCACCAAGACCAAGACCTAAAATCTTATCCTCGTCATTTCCTCTAGCTGTAAGAAAAATAACAGGAATTTCGCTAGTATTTCTTATGTGTCTTAATATGTTAAATCCATCTACAAAGGGAAGCATAATATCTAAAACTGCTAAGTCTATATCATTAGTATCGAAGATATCAATAGCCTTTTTCCCATCCTCAGCTAAAAAAACAGTATAGTCTTCCTTAGATAAGTGTAGTTTAATTAACTCTCTTATATCATTATCATCTTCTGCAATCAAAATGTTCATCTATAAAACCACCTTTTTAAAACATTCTATGTAAATTATAGCATATAAACGAGAAGTTCTGTTTTCAAATTTTACAATATAAAAAATAAGCCTGTTTATATATTATAAAATTAGAATAGTAATTATTAAAAGCACATATAGTAAATTATGGAGTGAGGTGTTGTTATGAAAAATATTTTTAAAGTAAATGGAAAATTTAATTTGATGGATTTACTTGTAAGTGTTGCAATTCCTTTGGGTGGAGGTTTACTTGTAGGATATTTAAATAAAGGATCCATGGGAACATATAATAGCCTAGAAAAGCCCTTTTTTTCCCCACCGTCTATAGTATTCCCTATAGTATGGCCTATTCTATACATATTAATGGGGATAGCTGCTTATAGAATACGAATGTTAGGTAAGGAAGGGAAAAATGTTGCATCAGGTTTATTTACTTATTATATTCAGCTATTATTGAACTTTTTATGGCCATTCATATTTTTTACTTTCAGATTGTATGGAATATCCTTTATTGAATTAGCTATACTACTTATATTTATTATAATAACTTTTATACATTTTATTATGAAAGATAAAGTCTCAGGACTTTTATTAGTGCCATATTTAGTATGGACTACTTACGCTGGAGTACTTAACTTTTTCATATGGCTTTTAAATGAGGCTTAAATATTCACCTTTAAAAAATTCACAAAATAAGGTATAATGTATAGGGCTCCTAAGTTTTGGAGCCTTATTAATTTGGAAGAGGAGATGTTTATGGCTAAAGCTCTTTTTGTTATGGAGAAACCTTCTGTAGCAATGGATTTTATTAAAATCCTTAAAATTAATGGTAATAGAAAAGATGGATACATAGAAGGAGATAAGGCTGTTTTTACTTGGTGTGTAGGACATATGGTCAGCATGAGTTATCCTGAAAAATATGCACCACAATATAAATTCTGGAATTTAAAAGATCTTCCCTTTTTACCTAAGGAGTACTTGTATGAAATTATTCCTAGCGTAAGCAAACAATTTAACATAGTTAATAGTCTACTAAATAGAGAAGATATAGATAAAGTATATGTTTGTACAGACTCCGGGAGGGAGGGAGAGTATATTTATAGACTTGTAGATAAAATGTCTGGAGAACCTAAAAAGGATAAATTTAGAGTATGGATAGATTCACAAACAGAGGATGAAATAAAAAGAGGGATTAAAGAAGCTAAACCTCTTTCTTATTATGATTCATTAGGGGATTCAGCTTATTTAAGGGCAAAGGAAGATTATCTTTTAGGAATAAACTTCTCAAGAGTATTAAGTCTTTTATACGCAAAAAACCTTTCATCAGTGTTAAAGGAAGATAAGGTAGTTATAGCGGTTGGAAGAGTGATGAGTTGTGTTCTTGCAATGGTAGTTGATAAAGAAAGAGAAATAAGAGAATTTAAGAAAACACCATTTTTCAAGATTAATGGCAACTTTTTATTAGGGGAAGAAGACCTTATTTTGGAATGGAAAAGTTATGAAGGTTCGAATTATTATAATTCCCCTCTGCTTTATAATGAAGGAGGCTTCAGGAAAAGAGAAGATGCGGAAGGTTTAATAAATAAACTTAAACCTTTTAATGAAGGCGAAATAGTTGAAATAAAGAAAACTAAAGAAAGTAAAAATGCCCCATTATTATTTAACTTAGCGGAACTTCAAAATGAATGTACTAAAAGATTTAAAATTAGTCCTGATGAAACTTTAGGAATAGCTCAAAAATTATATGAGAAAAAGATGTTAACCTATCCAAGAACGGATGCAAGAGTATTATCAAGTGCAGTTGCAAAAGATATAGGGAAAAATCTTTCAAATATATATAAGAATGTTAAAGAATCTTGGGTAAAGGAACTTTTGACTAAAATATCTGAAAATAAATGGTCATCTAAAATAGCTAAAAGTAAATATGTAGACGACTCAAAGATTACTGATCATTATGCAATTATTCCTACAGGAGAATATGCTTCAGCTGGACTTACAAAGCTTGAGATAGAAGTTTATGAGCTTGTATTAAGAAGATTTATAAGCATTTTTTATCCTCCAGCTAAATACAGCAAAACTAATATGAGCGTTGAGATTGAAAAAGAAAGATTTTATTTCTCCAAAAAAATATTAGTAGAGAAGGGGTATTTAGAGGTTTTAGGTAAAGAGGAAGCTGATGACAAGGAACTAGACATAAGTTCATTAAAGAAGGGTAAAAAGCTACCGCTTAAAGAACTTTCAATAAAAGAAGGGGAAACCACACCACCTAAAAGATATACAACAGGATCTATAATTATAGCCATGGAGAATGCAGGTAAACTTATTGAAGATGATGAATTAAGAGAACAGATAAAAGGTAGTGGAATAGGAACCTCAGCTACAAGAGCAGAAATAATAAAAAAACTTATAAGAATTGAATATCTTCAATCAAATAGCAAGACACAGATACTAACTCCAACTAAAAAGGGAGAAATGATATACGAGGTTATAAAAGAATCAATACCATCACTTCTTAATCCAACCTTAACAGCCTCATGGGAAAAGGGGTTAGGTATGGTATATGGTAAAGAGATATCCTCAGATGAATTTATGCACAAATTGGAGAGTTATACTAAAACTAATATAAATAAGGTTATGCACCATAGTAACTTAATCCTATCAAACATAAATAAAAAATTACTAAAGGTCAAGGTTGTATATGAATAAAGAGCCATTGCATTAAGTTGCATGGCTCTTTTTGCTATTTCATTAACTGATGAATAAATAATGCGAAATCATATATAAGTGGGGCTAAAAATACAGTCATAATTCCAGCAAGTCCTATAGATAAAGAACTCATGGCTCCTTCAGTTTCGCCTATTTCTAAAGCTTTTGAGGTTCCAACGGCATGAGCAGCAGTTCCTAAAGATATTCCAACTGCCAATTCATTTTTGATTTTAAATATCTTACAAACAGTAGGGCCTACAATTGCACCAGCTATACCAGATATTATAATTGCGATAACTGTTACAGGAACTATACCATTTAGGGATTTAGAAATTTCCATTCCTATAGGAGTTGTAACAGATTTAGCTAATAGGGATTTTATTAAGGTTCCATCTAGACCTATGTAGTAGGATAAAACTATTATACTAGCTATTCCAACAGAACTTCCCACTAAAATACCCACTGTAATAGGTATTGCATGCTTTTTCAATAAAGTTATCTGCTTATACAAAGGGACAGCTAAAACTACAGTAGCAGGACCTAAAAACATATTGATAAATTTCCCACCTTCTTCAAAGTTTGAATAATCAATTTTGAACAAGAGTAAAACGGATAAAACAATAACAATAGCTATTAAAAGAGGGTTAAAGAGAGGAAATTTAGTTTTCCTATATAAAAATAGTCCTATTTCAAAAGCAATTAATGATAATATAATTCCAAATAAAGGAGAGCTTATTAAACTACTCACTTTTTTCACTTCCTTTAGTATTTTTATTTGATAGATATTGTACTATGGTTCCAGTTGATATAATTACTATAATAGTAGTTAAAATACATACAACAAGAAGCTTGTACCATGAATCTTTAATAACAGCTACAGAGGTTATTAATCCAACTCCCGCAGGTATAAAGAAAAAACTTAAATGATCAAGAAAGAAATTTGATACTTTTTCAACTTGATTAACTTTAACAATGTTAGTTAATAATAAAGTAAGTAAAATTAACATTCCTAATATGTTTCCTGGTATGGGTAAATTAAGTGCTTTAGATAAAAATTCACCTAAAAAATATACACTTAAAATGATCAGCAATTCTCTAAATAATTTCATATTAATCCTCCTTGAGTATACAATTAACTTTATCACCATAGAGAAGATAAGTAAAATTTCAAATTGATATAGAATATATAGCTAAAACAATTACATTTTGAAGTTTTAATGGGACAAGGGGTAATTTAATAAAAACTAAAGAGAACCAAGGTTTAGGTTCTCTTTACATAAAAACATCTAATTTAAAAATTGTTAGTTATCTTTTTTTCTACAAACCAAACAGCTTTATACATTAAATAAGCGATTATAGAAAGTAATATTATGCTCATCATAACCATATCAAGTTGTGCTACCTGACCACCATAAACTATTAAAAATCCTAAACCTTCTCTTGCAACTAAAAATTCACCCATAATTACACCAACCCAAGAAAGTCCAACATTTATTTTTAAAGCAGAGATTAAAGTTGGTATAGAAGCTGGAATAATTAAGTGTTTGAGAATTTGAAACTTATTTGCACCAAAGGTTTTTAATAGAAGAATCTTTTCTTTATCAACTTCATTAAAACCAGAGGCAACACTTATAATAGTAACTATTATAGAAATTAAAAGAGTTATAACTATTATTGACTTAATCCCATTACCTGCCCAGAATATTATAATAGGAGCTAATGCAACCTTAGGTAATGCATTTAAAACAACTAAATAAGGGTCTAAAACTTTAGCTGTAAAGGGGGAAGTCCATAGTACTATAGCAACCAGTGTACCTAAAACTGTACCTAAGGTAAAGCCAATTATGGTTTCATAACAAGTTACCCATATATGCCTTAGTAATATGCCGCTATTATAAAGTGAAATTGTTGACTTTACAATTCTACTTGGTGAAGAGGTTAAAAAAGGATCTATCCATTTGCTGTCAGCAGCTATCTCCCACAATAGCACAAAGGCAACAAGAATAAAAACCCTAACAAATCCAACCTTGAATTTTTCAATTTTTAAATTTCTAAGATAAAGTTTTTGACTTTGAGATATTTCGGCTTTATTATTGTTCATCTAAATCCCTCCATATTTCATCAAAATATTTTCTGAAGTTTTCCTCTTTTCTTTTTTTGAAAGGAGTATCTGCATTAGGAGAGAAGACTAGATTTAATTCTCTTTTTATATAAGCTGGCCTTTTTGATAATATAATTACCCTTTTAGCTAAAGATATAGCTTCACTTATATCATGAGTAACCATAATAGCAGTTTTGCCTTCATTTTTAATTATTTCATAAACCTCATCACAAACCTTAAGTCTAGTTTGATAATCCAAAGCAGAAAAAGGTTCATCTAAAAGTAATAACTCTGGATCTAGAGTTAAAGTTCTAATTAAGGCAACTCTTTGCCTCATACCTCCAGATAAATCAGAAGGTAATCTATCTTTAAATTCCCATAAAGAATAGGACTTAAGAAGTTTCTCAGCTTTAAGAAGCTTTTCCTCACTAAGTTGATGTTTTATCTTTAATGGAAGAAGTACATTATTCCACACAGAAAGCCATGGAAATAGATGATCCTTTTGAAACATATATCCCATCCTATCTTTGTGTAGTTCTATGGACTCACCATTAAAAGTGATTTCACCAGAGGAGGGAGCTATAAGTCCACTTACGATGTTTAGTAGTGTAGATTTTCCACAACCAGAAGGGCCTAAAATAGTTATAAATTCACCCTCAGATAGTTCAAGATTTATATTATTAAGAGTTTTAACTTCTCCAGATTTTGAATGATAGTTTAAATTTATATCTTTAAGTTTTAATAAACTCATATTCTCACCTGCCTTTAAAATAATATGTACAAGGAACAGTTAATAGTTAATAGTGAAGAGAGAATAGTTAAGAGTTAAGGATAAAATTCGACTACATTAACTCTTAACTATAAATTATTAATTTTTTATTATTTAGTATCAGAACATAAGAATACTATTTACTTAATTTAACTTCACTAACTGCTTTTTCAGAAAAACTATTATTAACTATCTTATTAAATTCAGGACGTTTAGGCATAAGAGAGCTGTCATAGGATTGTATAATATCCATTAACTTAGTTAGGTTTTCTTCCTTAACTGTTGGAAGCTCTGCAAATGCTTCAGCTTCTCTATAATTTTTAACAACATTAACTAAGATTCCTTCATCTGTTCCAGGGAAGAAAGAGGCTATAGCTTTTGCAACTTCTTCATCTGAAGCTTTAGCTACCCATAATTGACCCTTATAAATTGCATTAGTAAAGGATTGAATGGTATCAGGATTATTATCCATATAAGATTTTGTAGCAAAAAATCCAGTATAAGCAATAGGACCTGCTTCTTTTCCTATAGAGCTAACAATATATGCGCCTCCATCTTTTTCTAAAACAGAAGCTGTAGGTTCGAATAAAGCAACATAATTTCCAGTGCCTGCCTTAAAAGCAGCTGCTGTAGCAGTAAAATCTAAATTAGTAACAAAATTAACATCAACGCCAGGTTTTAATCCATGATTCTTAAGAACATATTCTAAAGTCATTTGAGGAACACCACCAGGCCTTCCACCTATTACAGTTTTACCTTTTAATGAACTCCAATCAAAATTCTTCTCATCACTTCTGCTAACCAAAAATGAACCATCTCTTTGAGTTAAAGTTGCAAAAAGTACAGGATAATCTTCTCTACCTTGATTATTAATATAAACAACTTGTTCTGGACCTGCAAAACCTATATCAGCATTTTTACTAAGAACTTGCTGCATTGTTTTGTCTGCCCCTTGGCCAGTCGATAGATCTATTTCTATACCTTCTTCCTCAAAGTAGCCTTTGTTTATAGCAGCATACATAGGTGCATAAAAAACTGATCTAACAACCTCATTTAATCTAACCTTAGTAACATCTTTAGTTCCCTCAGAAGGTTTCTTAGTACAGCCGCCTACAGTAAGTATTAAAACAAAAGTAAGAACAATTGATAAAAAAGCTTTTAGTTTCTTCATTTAATATCCTCCAATGTGTAAAATCAATCTAATTTATAATATGATTTCATGGGAGTTAATGTTAATTTTTGGTGAAAAAAATAATCACCTATGCACTTATGCCCTGTAGAGACTTCTTCTCAAGTCTCATTAAATTCCTTTTAAGCTATGCACCTATGACCTGTAGAGACTTCTTTTCAAGTCTCATTAGATTCCTGTTAACCTATGACCTGTAGAGACTTCTTCTCAAGTCTTATTAGATTCCTGTTATAAAAGGAGTGAATAAAAATGAGAAAAATAGGGTTATATAATTCAAAAGTTGAAGGATGTGAATGCTTAAAAGATTGTGATTTAAGTATGAGATGTATTTTAGTAAAAGTGGCTGTAAGGCGCATGAACACTATATATTCTTAGGAATATTAATTTTTATATTTTTAGGAATATATATTGTTATATTAAAGCTATAAATGAATCTAATGAAGATATAAAAAAAGCTTAAAGCATATTTAAATTCTTTAAGCTTTTTCTTATAAAATATTCATTGAAGAGGATTGTCTATTTTAAGTTTTAGAAGATCCTCTGGAACATTTAAATAATGGGAGATTTCTTTTAAAGTCTGTCCAATGAAATTCTTGAAATCATTTGGTATTATAAGTTCAGCAGCAAATAGATTAGCTTCTCTTTCAAGTTTATCAACATTAAAAAATGTATTTTTCTTTAGGAAGGTACAATTTGTTTTCTTATGTAAAATAGCATGTCCAAGTTCATGTGCACAGATGACTTTTTGAAGTTCATCTGAAAGATTACAATTTATATAAATAAATTGATTTCTTTTCTCATACTGATAGAGACCATTTATTTCTTTATGAAGATCTAAGATGTAGCAATTTACTTTTAGTGCATCACATAACTCAAAAGGATCTCTAGTATGATATTTCTTTACAATCTTATCAATCTCTCTTTTTATAAAATGCAAGACTCATACCCCCTGTATTGACCATAACTTTTACTACTAAAGATTCAATGGTGCGAACTTTTTGGAGTGAATTTTTTATTTATAATTTTAGCATGACGAACTCCGAAAGCTAAAGTATCTAAAATACTATCTATAGCTTCTTTTGATACTGGCTCCCCAGACAACATAAATCCTTCAGAGCTTTCCATTAAATCTTGTCTTAATTTATTTATTCTTTTCTCAATATCCTTTTCATCTTTAGCAGTTAGTTCTTTATTTTCTTCAGATAAATAGCCTGTTAGTTTCATAAGGTATTTGTAAGAAACATCATAAGCTTTGGCTATTAGTTCTAGTGTTTCAGGAGTAGGTTTAGTTGGAATGTTGTTCCTTGGATCTACGCCTTTTTCTAAAGTATTTAAATATGTATGGCTTATGCCAATTAGATTAGCCGCATTTCTTAAGCTGAGTTTAAGCTCTTTTCTTTTGTTTATCAAAAAATCCTGTAGATTATTCATTTTATACACCTCAGTATCATTGTAATTCATGCATTACTAAAAGGGAAGAACTTTTTGGAAAAATAAAGTAAAGCTTGATTGACAATATTTAACTCCAGTATTACACTATAAATAAAGGATGGTGTTATACATGAAGAACAGAATTAAATTATTGAGAACTGAGAGAAATTTAACCCAGGAAGAATTAGCTGAAAAGCTAGGAATTGCTAGACCCACATTATCTAATATAGAAAGAGGGAAGTATACTCCTAAAGGCAATTTAGTAGTCAAGATAATTAAACACTTTGGAATACCAGTTGAACAAATATTTTTTGATGAAGATGTAAAACAAGAGTAACTAAATAACTATATAAAGCTAAAAGAAGCAATTGACTTTACATAAGTAAAAACAACTGCTTCATACAACGATATGGGTAAGAGCTCTGGTACAGCTCTTACCGTTACTATATCACAAATTGAGGAAAGGAGTAAGGGTTTTTGAATATAAAAATTCTTCAAGATTATTTAAAAAGGTGCAAAAATATGAGAATAGAACCAACTTGGAGAGGACTAAATAATTTTAAATGGTTCTATTTTTAAAGGAGGAAATTATGGCAAAGTTTAGATATATTTACACAGATTTTTGGAACGATCAGAAAGTAATTGAAAGATTCACACCAGAGGATAAACTTTTTATGCTATATCTTCTTACAAATAAATATACAAAACAGATTGGAGTTTACAGAATACCACTAAAGGTTATAGCTTTTGAGATAGGCTATAGCACTGAGAGTATTAATTCTATGATAGAGAGATTTATGAATCAATATAAGCTTATTGTTTATGACAAGGAAACAAGTGAAATAGCTATAAAAAATTGGGGTAAATACAACTTAAATAAAGGTGGTACCCCTATTGAGTGCTGCATTAAAGCTGAACTAGAGGAAGTTAAAAATAAGAACCTGCTTCTATATGTTTATGATGGAATAAAGAACGAAAAGCTTAAAGAAATATTTAAAGAACATATAGATAAGTTTAAGGATATTAATAAGGATACCTACACTGATAGTTGTCATAATGTAAATCAGGATTTCTATAACGACACCTCTGACGTTACTAACAACGATACCAATGAGGATATGTCCAAGCATTATTATGAAAAAGAATTAGAAAAAACATCAGAAAATAACAAACAGCCAAGTAGAGCCATTTCTACGATACGTACCAGGACACGCGGGGAAAATGAAAATAAAAAAGAAAATAAAAATGAAAATAATAAACACCTTATAAAAAACGATGAAAGTTATAATCCTCATACTACGGGGGCGATTACCTCATATAAAGCATCTGAGAGTGAGTCTAAAAATGACTCAAGTAAAGTGACCTATGAAGAAATAATAGATTGCTATAACTCTATTTGTAAATCCTTACCTAAGGTTAAGGCAAGGTCTAAAACTCGAGAAAAGTATATAAAAGCTTTTTATATAAAACTTAAATCCATAGAAAAAATTAAAGAGCTTTTCTCCATGGTTGAAGCAAGCGATTTTCTAACTGGGAGAGATGGAAAATGGGGAAACTGTGGCTTTGATTGGATCATAAAAGAATCTAATTATATAAAAATACTTGAGGGTAATTACGCTAATAAATCAAACTTTAGGAATTCTAATAAGGGTAAGTTAAGGTTTGATAATTTTAGTGGGAGAAATTATGACTATGACTCTTTGGAGAAGAAGTTACTTGGATGGGAGTAATAGTTACTTTATATCAGTGAATATGGTATAATTACCAGTAATTAGAGATAAGTAAGCTTAAATAACAGAGAAATTTTAAAACTTAAGGAGTTTATATGAAAGGTAATAAATTGAGTAAGATCTTATATATAATAGCTGTATTACTAATTGTGATTTCATTTGTAATGAGAGAATCTAATGGTATAAGAATTTATAATTTAGCATTTGTTATTGGGATAATGGGATTAGGAATTAAGGCTGTTAGAAAATATAAAGATAGTAAAGGCGTTTTTATGATTGTTTTAGTTTATGTGCTTTTAGCTATGCCATTTATATATTCAGTATTTAAATAATTCATTTTAGTTTCTTTTTGACTATGGGTATTTTTTTGATTTTTGCTCTGTATATGCATAATGTGAGGTATAGATAATATCTGTGTGAGCTATAGTTTATACTTAAGTTAATTTATTAATAAGATAGTGATAATGCTAAAGGATAATGATGAGTTACAGATTGTGACGAAATTAATGGAAAGGAGTGAGAAGAAAATGCAAATGTGTGGGGATTGCATGAAAGTTTATGATGAATCTGAATATTCAAAATGCCCGTTTTGTTCTGATGATAGTGACGAATATACGCATGTTATTGTGTTTGATAGAGATGCTGGTGTAGCAAAATCAGTACCAAAGAAAGATGCACATCTTTATAGATAAATAAATAATAATTTATTTATGTTCAGTATATGGCACAGCAGTAGTCATGACCATTATTTAAATCTTCGTCCATCAGAACTAAATCGTGGACATTCTCTTAAAGTTAATGTGAAGCTCCGTCCCAACCCCAGGCAGTAATGCTCTGGGGTTTTATTGTGTCTATTTGCTTGAATGAGAGGGTTTTGATTCAATTAGCTAAAAATGAACCCTCTTCTGACAAGAATTAGTTTTTAACACAAACAGTAATAATTATGACTGAATATAATTATAACCTCAAGCACATAAATGACTACTTATTAGATTCCTTTATATTTTTAATTAATTTGTCTATATCAAATCCTACGTCTTTAATCTGATTAATTAATCTTTCAACATCCTCAGGTGATAAATTATAAGGATATTTTTCATGAATTTTAACGACGTTATTACCAGAACTAATATATGAGATATATTTTCTACAAAGCAGGTAGTCTATGGATACATTAAAGTAATCTGCAATTTTGATTAAAGTGATCGTATTAGGTAAGCTAGCATCACTTTCCCACTTTGTTACAGCAAGATCAGTTACATTAAGAATTTTTCCTAGTTCTACTTGAGTTAATCCCTTTTTTTGTCTTAAGCTTTTTATTCTTTTACCAAAAGTATTCATAACAATCCCTCCATTGTTAAATTATAACAGTTAATAAACTTTCTTAGCAAGTTCATATTTAGGAAAAACATGGTGACTACTCAAAAATGCCATAATAAGATATATACAAAACAAATGTTTTTAGTTGCTTGGTTTATCATTTAATGAATTTGGTATATAATATTATAAAAGTAGTTTTCTTTAGGAGGTACGTGGAATGGTAGATAAAGATATAAATTTATATGATATTTTTATAAATTACTCATATAGTCAACTGAAAGAGTTATTTAAGAACGCAAAAACAAAGGAAGAGCAAGATTTTTATATGACTTTATCTAACTTAGTATTGCAAAAAGAACAAGCTAAGGTTATAGGTAAATAGTATGCCAACTTATACAATTTTTGCAGGAGTTAATGGGGCTGGCAAAACCTCAATATATAAATTTATTTATTATGATGAAAATAAATATGAGAAAAGAATAAATACTGATGAAATGGTTGCTAGAATCGGTTCTTGGAAAGATAATAATCTTCAAATGAAATGTGCAAGGGAAGCTATTAAGTTAGTAAAACAATATATTTTAGAAGGCATATCATTTAATCAAGAGACGACACTATCTGGCAAAAGTATAATAAGGAACATAAAGGTTGCAAAAGAAAAAGGTTTCTATATAGTTATGAATTATATAGGTGTTCAAAATCCTGAAATTGCTAAAGAAAGAGTGAAAATTAGAGTAAGTAAAGGTGGACATGGAATACCTGATAAAGATGTAGAAAGAAGATATTATGATTCATTAAATAACCTAGATGATGTAATTAAAATATGCGATGAAGTCAATGTATATGATAATACAGAAGAGTTAAGAGAAATTATGTATTTAAAACAGGGTAAGATAATATGGACAGATAAAAAAATACCTAATTGGGCAAATAATATATTGAAAAATAGCTAGTGAAAACTTATTAGATTTTACTAGCTATTTTTTCTTAAGTAATAATATAATCCCTTAAGAAAAAGGATCTTACAAAGAGATAAATAGTAGTTCATATTAATATAATTAATTAAACAATAATATAGATTGAGGGAATATCTTGGCAGAGGAAGAGAGTATACTATATTTTGATTTAAACATAGGAAAAAATTATTTAAGCGATTGGAAAATATCACTAGCATTAAGAGAAATAATCGCAAATGCATTAGATGAAGATGAAAATGCTATTGTAGCTATTAAGAATGAAGGTATTGTAATTAAAGACAAGGGAAAAGGCTTAAAACCTGAACATTTTATTTATCAGGAAACTGAAAAAAGAGATCGTGATGATAAAAATGGAAAATTTGGGGTAGGGCTTAAAGATGCAATAGGAGTTTTATCGTCAAGAGGAATAAAGGTAGAGATTAAATCAAAGGGATATAGATATAATTTTGAAATGAAAGAAAAGAATAAGGGAAGTGGATATGAAACATTACATGCGACTATAAAGGAAATAAAAGAAGATTAATTAGAGGGAACTGAATTTAGAATTTTTAACTGTTCTAAAAGTGCAGTTGAAGAAGCTAAGTTACAATTTATAAAATTTCAAACCCCACAAGTTCTAGCAAAAACCATAAAAGGTGATGTTATTGATAAGGGGATACCATGTTAGGTGCTGGTGACCAAGGTACAGTCTATGGCTATGCCACCAATGAAACAAGTGAGAAGTTGCCATTACCCCTTGTTCTATCTCATGCCATTTGCGAAAAGCTGGATAAAGTGATGAAGAATGGTGTGATTAAGGATATTGGCCCAGATGGTAAGGCTCAAGTGACAGTGGAATATGAAGATGACAAACCAAAACGAATCAAGACCATTGTTGTATCTGTTCAACACGGTGCAGATAAAGATCTAGATGTTTTAAGAAATGAAGTCATCTCGCAGGTGCTTTGGCCTGTCTTTGAAAAATACCCCTTTGACGATGAAACAGAAATACTCATCAATCCGAGTGGGAGGTTTGTAGAAGGTGGACCCGCTGCAGATACAGGTCTAACGGGAAGAAAGATAATGGTAGACACTTACGGTGGTCTTGCAGCTCATGGTGGCGGTGCGTTTTCAGGAAAAGAACAATTAGTGAGAATATTAAATCCAGGCGATTTCACTGGAGAGCTTGCCTTGTTTCGCGAATCAATTCAGGAAGCATATGCAGAAGCAATGAGTGATACCGATGTATGTATGATTAGTAGAAATGATTTGCAAGAATTTTTATTAAAGTACCCTACTATATCTTTGAAGATTTTATCGGAATTCTCTAACCGATTAGAAACATCAGAAAAACAAACAACTAGATTTGCCACAGAGAAGGTAGATACTAGATTAGCACTGTTTCTTGCAGAATGCATGGAAAGCGGAGATGGTCCAATGGAAATTGAATTGCCAATGAGTAAAAAGGATTTAGCCTCTTATCTAGGAACTACTCCAGAAACTATTAGTAGAAAGTTAGCTGACCTTGAAAATGAAGGATATATAAAACAAAAATCAGGTAGAAAGATTGAGATTTTGGATTTAGATGGATTGTTGTTGGTATAGATGTGATAATATAAAGTAAAATAGTAGTAAAAATTATTAAAACATTTAAAAAAGACTAAACTTGATTTAGATCAATTTAATTTCTTTCAATCTATAGTATTATATAATCAAGATAAAGAAAAAATAAAACAAGAAAGAAGGAAAAAAATATGTCAAGACAATTAAATTTTAATCAAGTAAAGGAAACTCATTTAAAAACATTAGCACAATATGTTCCAGTTGTAGCAAAAGTTCATGGAGGAAATCATCCAGAATTCTACCAGGTTCGTAAAGTATATGATGAACTTGCAAAGAAAGCAAAAGATGCGGGAGTAGAAAAGCCGGACTTAAAAGAGGAGTTTGTAAAATTACGTGAAATCACAGATAATTATACAGTTCCAGGTGATGTATGCGAAAGTTATGAAGCAGTATATAACATGTTAGCAGAATTAGATAAAGCATATGAAGCATAAAAGAAAATAAACAAAGCAATGAAAAGATATAAATAATCTAATAGGGAGGAGTATGAATATGCAAAAATTTATATTAGGAAGAAAAAACCATATTACAATAGTAAGTGCAATTTTAATAATAATTGCATTTGTCAGTAAATTAGGCTTCGAAAACGAACAAATAGCCATATGGGCATTAGTAATTGCTTCAATTTTGGGAGTTTCACCTATTGCGATTCAAGCGTATCAAGCATTAAAAGTCAAAGTAGTTAGTATTGATGTTTTAGTTACCATTGCAGTTATCGGAGCCTTTATAGTTAGAAACTACGAAGAATCAGCAATTGTTACATTTTTATTTCTATTTGGAGCTTATCTAGAACAAAGGACACTTAATAAAACACGTTCTGCAATTAAAGAATTAACTCAAATGGCACCAAAAAGTGCCTTAAAACAAGTGGAAAATGGTGAGTTTGAAGAAGTAGAAATAGATGAAGTTGATGTAGGAGATATTTTGCTTGTTAAAACGGGTGCAAAAATCCCAGTTGACGGTACAGTGTTAACAGGAGAAGGGCATATTAATGAAGCAAGTATTACAGGAGAAGCGGTTCCTGTAAGTAAAAAGAAAGATTCGGGGGTATATGCCGGAACAATTTTAGAAAATGGAACTATTCAAATCACTGCTGATCGTGTAGGTGAGGATACTACTTTTGGTAAAATCATTGAGTTGGTTGAAGAAGCACAGGATTCAAAATCAGAAGCAGAACGTTTCATTGATAGATTTTCTAAATACTACACACCAGCTGTTTTAGTTCTCTCTTTTATTGTATGGATATTTTCAAGGGATATTGAACTTGCAATTACAATATTAGTTTTAGGATGTCCAGGAGCATTGGTAATCGGTGTACCGGTTTCAAACGTCGCGGGGATTGGCAATGGAGCACGTCATGGAGTCCTTCTAAAAGGTAGCGAGGTTATTAGTGACTTTAGCAGACTAGATACCATGGTATTTGACAAAACAGGTACATTAACAATAGGAAATCCCAAAGTAGCTGATAAAGAAATTTATGCAGATAATGTATATGAAGTATTAGGGTATCTAGCAAGTGTTGAAAAGGAATCAGATCATCCATTAGCAAAAGCAGTTGTAGAATATATTGGAGATATAAAATTATATACAGTTGAAAAAACAGATGTTGTAAAAGGTGGAGGAATTGTAGCTCATGTAGAAGGTCATAAAGTTGCAGTCGGTAATGTGGCACTAATGGAGCAAGAAAATATTCTTTTAAGTGAAAAAGCTCGTGCAGATATTGCCAGATTTGAGAAAAATGGAAATTCACTTGTTTTAACATCAGTTGATGGTGAATTAAAAGCATTGATGGGTATTCGTGATCAAATTCGCCCGGGTGTAAAAGATGATCTTAAAAAGTTGAAAAAACTTGGTGTTAAAAATCTAGTAGTTCTTTCTGGTGATAACCAAGGAACAGTTGATTTAGTAGCACGTGAACTAGGACTTACAGAAGCTCATGGACATATGTTGCCAGAAGATAAAGCAACATATATTAAAGAGTTACAAGAAAAAGGTCAAATTGTGGCATTTGTTGGAGATGGAGTAAATGATAGTCCTTCACTAGCTCTAGCACAAATTGGAATTGCTATGGGAAATGGAACAGATGTAGCAATCGAAACTTCAGATGTTGTTTTAATGAATTCAGATTTCAGCCGCTTGCCACATGCATTAGGTTTAACAAAAGCAACCGCTAATAACATGCTTCAAAATATTATTATTGCAGTAGGGGTTGTATTAGTCCTTCTTGCCAGCGTATTCTTTAGTGAATGGATGAACATGTCAATCGGTATGTTAGTACATGAAGCAAGTATATTAGTAGTGATTTTAAATGGTATGAGACTTCTTCGCTATAAATTAAGAAAATAAAAATAAATAAAATTCTTGATGTAAATCAATTTATTATAGATAATAATAGTATATAATACAATTAACATAAACTAAAGGAGAGATGAAAAATGCAAAAAGCAACAATTCAATTAGAAACATTAACATGTCCATCATGTATGCAAAAAATAGAAAATGGAGTTAAATCATTAGATGGAGTAGACAAAAAAAGCATAAAGGTGCTATTTAATTCAAGTAAAGTAAGAGTGGAATATGATGATGAAAAAGTATCTATAAAAGATATTGAAAATGCCATCGATAAATTAGGATATGAAGTTATAAAATCTCAAGTAAAAGCTTTATAAAATAAGAGGGAATAAGTTTGGTTTTAATGATATCAGATGCTGGTTAATGTCATCTACGGTAAAGGACACAGTTACCAAGTTATAATGTCGTTGATATCTTCCCACACACGAAAGCCCACAGTGGATATGTTCTCACAAAGAGAATTTCTGATAAAAATATTTTGGTTACTAGTATTTGACAGCTATAACTTCCGCTCAAGCCATGTTGAGACAGTAGTAATGATGTCAAAAGTGGAAAAGTAAAAGGCTTGAAAGTGTAGTAAATAAGGGGTTCTGCATATTTTGCTGATTAGCAGAATGGCAGAACCCCTTGTAAAATCGGTACTTGACGGGAATATATCAACCGATAGAAATTCGCATTGTTTGGTAGACAAGTGTGCTTTTGGATAGGTTGTGGAGATAGAAATGTTGTAAACTATCAGCAAATAATTCACTTGTGGCATATGGTGAAAAAAATGAATACTTCCGTTTTTTGGCATTGAAATTCTTTTTGTTTTGCTCACAATTGGAGAAATCGGGGTATTCTGAGAAAATACAGATAAACACCTATTATTCTGAGCTTTCAATATCTTTTAACGTTCTACCATCAGAAGTTTTCCACATAATATTTCCGTTTGTACTTGCATATGTTACAAAAGCTGCGGCAGATGAGGGACTACTCAATAGTAAGTTCTCTTTTACTGCTCCGCTAACATCAATTTTATCTGCTAATTTTTCTCTTAATTTCAGAATTGTATCTGGGCAACTTTTTGTTGGTGAAAGAGACACCATACTCCCAGCATAAATTATAAAGCCGTCACTAGTTCTCTTTCCTGTGGCATTTGCTTTTCCTGTGTGTAGATATAAAGCTGGTTCTTCCCCTTTTGAAACAAGATGTGGTGTTTGAGATAGTGTTGCGTCTATAGCTTCAAATATCTTATGACCCAATGTACCCATAACGATTTTAGCATAGTCGATAAACTCTTCGAGTTCACTTTCTTTTTCCTCTGTTATATTTCCAGGGGTAGGGTCGTTTCCATTTTTAATATCATAACGATTAGCTTCTAATGCCATTTTACAAAAACGATTTTCTAGATAGCTTATCTCTGTTGGACCAAAAGAATTATTGGAGGTTGTGAACACGACAGCCTCTGTCCAATAATCCTTATCTGGGTTACGCTTGTGTTCTTGTAAGCGATATAATATACCTTCACCATTTTTTCTTGCTCCTGCTTGACCGATATAAGCGATATTATCTCCAGTTTGATCAGAAACCCCAAACAAGAAATAAACCCCACTTTGTTTTAAATCATCACGTTCTCTACATTTTTCAAGTTCTGTACGTGGTATTTTATATGCAACGCCTGTCCAGTTAGCAAGTGTACATTTCATTCTACCAGTTGCTGTTCCATCCATTAGAAAGAGATTTATACTTTTCCCTCTTGCCATTTACTATTTCCTCCTCACTTAAACTCTAGTGTCTGTTGATTGCGAATTTCCTCCCGGAGTATAAGTGGAGTTGAAAACATAATCAAGCAACCATCTTTTAAACGATTGATTGTTTTTGTTCCTAACATCATCTTGGAATGCAGTATAGAGTTCCATACCAGAAGTCATTGTTTTCAATATTGCTTCAAATGTAGCACGATCACTTTCGTCACGTGCATTTTGTGCGTCAGAATACTTCATAGCGTTCTGATATGCCTCATCATTCTTTACTGGTGTTAGTATAAAGTAGTG
>NZ_DCLI01000045.1:7795-55101 GCF_002320975.1 Clostridium sp. UBA1652 | reverse complement strand
TTTTTTCTTTTTCGCTAATCTCTCTCAGCGACAAGTGTTATCTTATCATATACACTTTTCTCTGTCAACAAGTTTTTTCATTTCTTTTTGATCAATTTTTGTTGATTAATTTCTTATCTGAAATGTTTTGTTGTTCTTGCGACGTGTTTTATCTTAACACCTATATGCTACATAATATTTCTCAATATTCCTAGTTATATTAAATTAATCTTATTTATCTAATAATTCCTTTTAATTTCTTTGTTTTCTTATTATTGATACACTAGGACATGTTTCTATACTAAATTGCTATTTAAATTTAAATACACTATATTTTCTTCTATATTTATTATTTATATACTCCTTTGTTTAACTTATTTTTTGTACTTTTTATAAATAAATATGTTTTATTTTTATTTATAATATTTGAATGTATTATATATTTTCCTATTTGATTTGCTAATTTATAATAATAAAAAGCCACTACAATTTTATAATTTGTAATGACTTTTTATTATTTTTTGTTTATTTTTCTTCTTCTGATCTTTCTAATAGTTTCTCTATAGAAGTATCATCCTCAGTTTTCACTGTATCTATACTTTCTACTACTACTTCCTGTAGAATTTCATTCTTTTCACTGCTATCTGCTGAAGATATTTTTGCAACTGCAACAACTTTTTCCTCTCCTAATGTTCTCATAAGAGTTACTCCCATTGCGGATCTACTAGTTATTGATATATCAGCTACATTAATTCTTATAGCTACTCCTGATGTGTTTATAAGCATCATTTCATCATCTTTTTTGCATACAGACGCTCCTACTAATTTACCAGTCTTCTCTGCAACTTTATAAGTTATAAGTCCTACTCCACCTCTATTTTGAGTTTTATACTCTGTTAAAGGTGTTCTTTTACCAAAACCATTTTCACTTATAACTAATAATTCTTCATCATCTGTTGCTATATCCATACAAACTGCAATGTCATTCTTTCTTAAGGATATTGCCTTTACCCCAGATGCTGTTCTACCCATTGGTCTTACATCTTTTTCACTGAATTTTATAGCATATCCGTCTTGAGTAACAATAATTATCTTAGCATCTCCAAATGTTAACTTAACTTTAAGAAGTTCATCTTCATCTCTCAAATTAAGAGCTATTAATCCATTCTTTCTTAGATTCTTAAATTCACTTAAAGGTGTCTTTTTGACTATTCCATTTTTTGTAGCCATAAATAAGTATCCCTCTAAATTAGGATCCTTTATAGAAAGTACAGTTTCAACTCTTTCATCTTGTTCTATTGGAATTATATTAACAAGATTAGTTCCTTTTGCTGATCTTCCTGCATCAGGTATCTCATATGCTCTAACTTTATATACTCTACCTCTATTAGTAAAGAATAATACATCTGAGTGAGTTGATGTTACTACAACATGATCAACAAAATCATCCTCTTTAGTAGTCATTGCCTGTATGCCTTTTCCCCCTCTTTTTTGAGCAGAATAAGTATCAGCTGCAATTCTTTTTACATATCCACTATGAGTTAATGTAATAACGATATCCTCTTCTTGTATTAAGTCTTCAAGATCAATTTCATTTTCTTGTTTCTCTATTTGAGTTCTTCTTTCATCGCCATATCTACTCTTTATTTCTAAAAGTTCTTCTTTTATAACTTCTAGAAGTTTGACTTCTGATCCTAATATATCTTTTAATCTATTTATTAGTACCATAAGCTCGTTATATTCATCTTCTATTTTATCTCTTTCTAGTCCTGTTAATCTTGCAAGTCTCATATCTAGTATAGCTTGAGATTGTTTTTCACTTAATGCAAATCTTTCAATAAGAGTGTTTCTAGCTATTTCTGAGTTTTTAGATCCTCTTATAATGCTTATAACTTCATCAATATTATCTAATGCTATCTTTAATCCTTCTAAGATATGAGCTCTTTCTTCAGCTTTACTTAGTTCAAATTCTGTTCTTCTAGTTATTACTTGCTTTTGGAAGTTTATATAATGAACTAGTATTTCTTTTAAATTAAGTACCTTTGGTTCATTATCAACTAATGCCAACATTATTACTCCAAAAGTATCCTGCATTTTAGTATGTTTATATAATAAATTAAGAACTACACTAGGATTTGCATCTCTTTTTAGTTCAATTACTATTCTCATACCATCTCTATCTGACTCATCTCTTAAATCATATATTCCATTTATTTTTTTGTCTTTAACTAAATCTGCTATATTTTCTATTAATTTAGCTTTATTTACTTGGTACGGTATTTCGGTAACAACTATTCTATGTCTTCCGTTTTCCTCTTCTATATCAGCTTTTGCTCTAACTATAACTTTACCTTTTCCAGTTTCATAAGCTTCTCTTATTCCATTTTTGCCCATTATAGTTGCCGCTGTTGGAAAGTCTGGTCCTTTAATTTTAGACATTAAATCAAGAACCGTAACCTCTGAATTATCTATTAGCATTATTGTTCCATCTATAATTTCACCTAAATTATGTGGAGGTATATTAGTTGCCATTCCAACTGCAATACCAGATGACCCATTAACTAAAAGATTAGGAAATCTTGATGGTAATACTACTGGCTCTTGCTCTTCTCCATCGAAATTATCTATAAAGTCTACGGTATTTTTGTTAATGTCTCTTAATATTTCTGATGAAATTTTGTTCATTTTTGCTTCTGTATATCTCATTGCTGCTGCTGAGTCACCGTCTACAGAACCAAAATTTCCATGTCCATCAACTAACATATACCTCATAGAGAAATCTTGTGCCATTCTAACTAAAGCATCATATACAGATGAATCTCCATGTGGATGATATTTACCTAAAACTTCTCCAACTATTCTTGCGCATTTTCTGTATCCCTTATCTGGTCTTATCCCCAATTCATGCATAGAAAATAAAATTCTTCTATGCACTGGTTTTAATCCATCTCTAACATCAGGAAGTGCACGGCCTACAATTACACTCATAGCATAATCAATATAACACTTTTTCATTTCATTTCTTATGTCAACGGGTACTACTTTTCCCTCATTTAAACTCATAGGTTTCACCTCAATTTTTAACTATATATCTAGATTAACTACTTTTTTTGCATTATTAGTTATGAACTCTCTTCTAGGTTCTACTTTGTCTCCCATTAAAATAGTGAATATTTCATCTGCTGCCATTGCATCATCAACAGTAGCTTTTAATAATGTTCTTTTATCAGGATCCATTGTAGTTTCCCAAAGTTGACTTGCATTCATTTCTCCAAGTCCCTTATATCTTTGTATGTTGGTATTATTATCTTTTCCGCCTATTTCTTTTAAGACTACTTCTAATTCAGCATCAGTATATGCATACCACTCTTTTTTATTTCTAGTAACTTTATATAGTGGTGGTTGCGCTATATATACATGCCCTCCGTCTATAAGCTCTCTCATATATCTATAGAAGAACGTCAATAATAGTGTTCTTATATGAGCTCCATCTACATCTGCATCTGTCATTATTATTATTCTGTTATACCTTATTTTTTCTACATCAAAATCGGTTCCTATTCCAGCACCAAACGCAGTAATCATACTTCTAATCGAATCAGCATTAAGAATTCTATCTAATCTTTGTTTCTCAACATTTAATATTTTTCCTCTAAGTGGTAATATAGCTTGGAATCGTCTATTTCTACCTTGTTTAGCCGATCCCCCCGCAGAATCACCCTCAACTATATAAATTTCACATTCTAGAGGATCTTTAGATGAACAGTCTGCAAGTTTCCCTGGTAAAGAACTTCTTTCCAATACTGATTTTCTTGTTAATTCTCTAGCTTTCCTAGCAGCTTCTCTAGCTCTAGCTGCAACTAAAGCTTTATCTATTATTATTTTACCTATATTAGGATTTTCTTCTAAGAATAAAGAAACCGTTTCTCCTACTACTCCGTCTACTATTCCTCTAACCTCTGAATTTCCCAACTTAGTTTTTGTTTGACCTTCAAATTGTGGATCTGATATTTTTACTGATACAACCGCAGTTAGTCCTTCTCTAATATCATCTCCAGATAAATTTTTGTCAGCATCCTTTAAATGCCCGAATTTTTTTCCATAGTCGTTAACAGCTCTTGTTAATGCAGTTTTAAATCCTACTAGATGGGTTCCCCCCTCTATAGTATCTATGTTATTTGCAAAAGAAAATATGTTTTCATTATAACCATCGTGGTATTGAAGTGCTACTTCAACAGCTACACCATCTTTTAATCCTTCAACATATATAGGCTCCTTATGAAGAACTTCTTTGTTTCTATTTAAATAACTAACAAAAGATTTAATTCCACCTTCGTAGTAATATAATTCCTCATTTTCATCTCTTTCATCTACAAGTCTTATGTTTATTCCTTTATTTAAAAAAGCTAACTCTCTTAACCTTTTCGATAAAATCTCAAAATCAAAAACTGTTTCTTCAAAAATTTCTTCATCAGGCTTAAAATGAGTTTTAGTACCATGAGCTTCTGGTTCTGATTCTTCTAGTTTAATTAATGGTGTTAATACATTACCTTTAGAATAGCTTTGTTTCCATATATATCCATCTCTTGTTACTATAACTTCGCAAGCTTCTGAGAGAGCATTAACAACCGATGCTCCTACCCCATGTAATCCACCGGATACTTTATATCCTCCACCGCCGAATTTTCCTCCAGCATGTAGGACTGTCATTATAACTTCAACAGTAGCTTTTCCTAGCTTATCATTTATCCCTACCGGCATGCCTCTACCATCATCTATTACAGTTATTGAATTATCTTCATGTATATAAACATCTATATTTTTACAATAACCTGCTAAGGCCTCATCTATACTATTATCAACTATTTCATAAACCAAATGATGAAGACCTCTAGAACTAGTGCTTCCTATATACATTCCTGGTCTTTTTCTTACTGCCTCAAGTCCTTCAAGAACCTGAATCTGGCTGTCGTCATATTTTTGCTTATTTTCCTCCAACATTAACTCCTCCTAAACTATAATTTTATTTTTTATCTATATTAAGTTAAACATTGGAACAACTTATGTATTGTAATCTATGTCTGTTCTTTTTGTTAAAGTAGATGAGGATATCGGCGAAAGATATATTTTACTTTTTTTATTAACTTCAGCAATAACAAAAGATTTTGGTTTTTCTTTTGATATTCTTTGTACGAATCCATCCTCCTCAGCTAGCCTTAAAAACTGACTAGTATCTGAACTATACATAGTATTTTGTAAATCAAATATTCCTATAACATCTTTTATAGGAACTACAACATTTTCTCCCAAGTGTAAAAACACAAATATTCCTCCTTTAAACTTTAACACTACCATCCTTAACGTTAAAAACTTTTGCACTTTCTTTTATATATTTAGATATATCTTCTATTCCTGTACAGGTTATTAAGGTTTGTATTCCGTGAATAGAATTTAAAATATATGCTTTTCTAGTAAAATCTAATTCTGATAATACATCATCTAAAAGAAGTACAGGATATTCTTTCGTGATATCTTTTATGATGTTCAACGAAGCGAATTTTATGGTTAAAACTGCCGTTCTTTGTTGTCCCTGCGATCCATAACTCTTAGCATCAATATTATTTATAAGTATTATAAAATCATCTCTATGTGGTCCAATACTAGTAATTCTTCTTTCGATATCCTTTGGTCTGTTTTTTAAAAGTCCTTCTTTCATGGATATTTCTATATTTCCTAAATCTTTCACACTAGAGACATATTTAAATTCAATATCTTCTTTTCCAGAAGTAATGTCTTTATGAATTGCTTTCCCATGATTATTCAAGTTATTTATATAATTAATACGATCTTTTATTATTTGCTCTGCAAAATTTGATAATTGTTCATCATAAACATCTAGAATGAATTCATCTATTTTTCTATTTTTTAAAACTAAATTTCTTTCATTTAAAACCTTATTATATTGAACCAGATTATAATAATACCTATTACTTAGTTGGCACAACTCCATATCTATAAATCTTCGTCTTATCCCTGGAGATTCTTTAACTATTTTTAAGTCTTCTGGAGAAAACATAACTACATTGAAAACTCCAATTAGTTCCCCTATTTTAGTTATTTTTATAGAATTAACCCGAATAGATTTTTTTCCATCTTTCAAAATATTAATATCTATTTTTTTATCCAGTCTATCCTTACTTACACTCACACTAACATAAGCATTATTTTCATTCCAATTAACAAGTTCCCTATCTTTTGAATTTCTATGAGATCTTGCAAAACCACAATAATAAATTGATTCTAGTATATTAGTTTTTCCTTGAGCATTATTTCCTATAAACACATTTACAGCTGGACCAAGTTCTATATCCAGCTTCCTATAATTCCTATAATTTAATAACATTAATTTTTTTATATACATAAAAACACCCAACTTGATTATAACACATAATATCTTTTGTGGCTTTACATGAAAATTTTAAACAATTTTAAAACTTTCATGCTCTATAGAAATTATATCTCCACTTCTTAATTTTCTTCCTCTTTGGGTACATACTTCTCCATTAACTAAAACTTCACCATCTTGAATTATCATTTTAGCCTCAGATCCTAATGAAACTGCTCCTACCCATTTTAGAAATGAATCTAACTTTATAAATTCTGTATTTATACTAACTTCATTCATACATAACTCCTCATTACAGATGCATAATTATTATTTTTAGTATATTTATGCATCTGTAAATTTGCTCCTCCCTTAAATTATCTAGCTAATCTTACAGGTAAAACTAGATATTTACTATCTTCTATATTTTTATTTCTAATAACACAAGGACTTACACTAGATGTTAACTCCAAAATAACTTCCTCTTCATCCATAACTTTTAGCACATCTAATAAATATCTAGAGTTAAATGCAATTTGCATTTCATCTCCTTGCAAATTCACCGAAACCTCTTCTCTTACTTTTCCCAATTGAGAATTGGATGTTATGATTAAAGTGTCTTCTTTTAATTCAAATTTTATAAGATTAGTGTTTCCTTCTTTTGCCATAAGAGAAGCTCTTTCTATTCCATTTTGAAGTTCTTGTTTATTTGCAGTTACCAATCCTTTATATTCTTGAGGAAGTAAAGAGCTGTATTTTATAAATTCTCCCTCTAATAATCTTGATATAACTTTAGTGTCACCTAAGTTAAATAATATGTGATTAGTAGTAAATGTTATATCTACGTCTTTATCTGTATCTTCTAATATTTTTGCAACTTCATTTAATGTTTTTCCTGGAATGACAGAACTTATTGTATTTTCTGAGTCTATGATTTCTTTTCTTATAGCTAATCTATAGCCATCTAATGCAACTAAATTTAAATATGAATTGTTTACTTCAAAAAGAATTCCTTGAAGTATAGGTCTTGCTTCATCTTGAGCTATTGCAAAAGATGTACCTTTAATCATATTTTTTAATAAGTTTTGAGGAATTGAAAATATTTTAGTTTCGTTTATGTTTGGTAAAGATGGAAATTCGTCGCTGTTCATATAAAGTAAATTAAAGACAGATTTTTTACAAGTTATTTGTATAGTATTATCTTCGCCAATTTGTAGTTGTTCTATTACAATTTTGTCATTTGGTAGTTTTCTTATAATTTCTCCAAATAATTTAGCATCTACAACTATTGTTCCTTTTTGTAGTACTTCAGCATTTATTTTTGTTTCTATTGATATATCTATGTCAGATCCAATTAATGTTAATCCTTCAGAATCTGCTTTTATATAAATACCTTCTAAAATAGGCATAGTAGATTTTCCAGTTATAGCTTTTTGGGCTATTGATATAGCCTCTTGTAATTTTGTTTTTTCACATATGAATTTCAATATAAAACCTCCCTAATTATTCACAGCAAAATTGCTATAAATATAGATAAAATTAATAATAAAATATAGTAACAATAGTAGTAGGGACTGTGGATTTGTTTATAAGTACCTCTAGGCCTTATAAACACAAAAAAGTTAACAAAAAAATACTGTGGATAAGTTGAGTGTATTTACTATAAACTATCCACATTATTAAAAGCAAAATGTTAATTAAAATTTTATCAACAGAATATTAACTTTAGTTATGTACATTGTTAATTATTTTTGAGTAAGCTTCTTTGTTAAATCATTTATTGTATTTTGTGTTGATTCATCATTTTTTAAACTACCAGATATTTTTTCATATGCATGAATAACGGTAGTGTGATCTCTTCCACCAAATTCTTCTCCTATTTTAGGTAAAGATAAATCTGTAAGTTTTCTACTTAAATACATAGCTATTTGTCTTGGATATGCGATGTTTCTAGTTCTTCTTTGAGATTTTAGGTCCTCTACTCTTAAGTTATAATATGATGAAACAACATCTTGAATTGTTTCAATGGTTATATTTTTGCTTTGTTTATTGGATATGATATCTTTTAACGCCTCTGTAGCTAGATCTACTGTAATATCTCTACCGGTAAGAGATGAATACGCAACTATTCTAATAAGGGCGCCTTCTAACTCTCTAATATTAGATTTAATTTTTGTAGCTATATAGACCATTACTTCGTTAGCAACATTTAAATTTTCTACATCTGCTTTCTTCTTTAATATCGCCATTCTAGTTTCAAAATCAGGTGCTTGAATATCAGCGATAAGCCCCCATTCGAATCTACTTCTTAATCTGTCTTCTAAAGTAGGGATTTCTTTAGGTGGTCTATCAGATGATAGAATTATTTGTTTACTGGCTTCATGAAGAGCATTAAATGTATGGAAAAATTCCTCTTGAGTTCTCTCTTTACCAGCTATAAATTGAATATCATCAATAAGAAGCACATCTATATTTCTATATTTATTTCGAAATTCTTCATTTTTATCATCTTTAATTGCATTAATAAGTTCATTAGTAAATTTTTCAGATGATACATAAACAACTTTAGATTTTGAGTTATTTTGAAGAATATAGTGTCCTATAGCATGCATTAAGTGAGTTTTTCCTAGACCAACTCCCCCATATATAAATAAAGGATTATAAGCTTTAGCAGGTGATTCAGCAACAGCAAGTGATGCAGCATGGGCAAATCTGTTGGAATTACCTATAACGAACGAGTCAAAAGTATATTTAGGATTTAAGGTTGCTAGCATTAAATCATTTACTACAACAGCACTGTTTTTTTTATTATGTCTCAACGTAGTATCTTCTGAATGTAATTCACTAGTATCGGATTCAATTAAAAACTCTATATTATATTTCTTAGATGAAATAAGTTTTATTGCATTAGCTACCAAATCCTTGTATCGTTGTTCCAATATGTCCTTAGTAAATTCGTTAGGAACGCCTAGTTTTATGCTATCAGAAGATATAGATAAAGGTTCGCAACTTTTTATCCAAGTATTAAAACTAACTTCAGACATTTCACTTTTTATTATGTTTAATGTTTTTTCCCATAGTTGATTTAGTTGGGTATCCATCGTATATCCTCCAGTTACCTAATTATAAAAATTTCAAAAAAAGTATGTATAAATAAAAAAATCTATAAATATAAACAACTTACTAACAGAAAATATGTACACATCCTATAATGATTGACTATGTATAAAAAAATATTCACATGTTAATAAATTTGTTGATATGTTTTAAAGTGTATATAAAAAGTTATGTTATCAACAATTGTGGAAAAAATAAAATCAACACTATAAACAATGAATAATATCTTGAAATAAGATAAAAATATATAAGGTGATGATGAGAACTGCCAAAAGTTGAACAAGTTATACACATAAATATCCACAGCTGTGGATAAGTTTGGTGTGAAATTAATTTATTCACAACATATTATTAATAATAACATAAATAAACAAAGGGGTTCAATAATTTATCCACAATTTTTATCTTTGTTAAGTATTTTATTAACATATTAAGTTTTCTTGACATGACTATTAAGGAAATATATAATTAAAAGGTAAAACTCAAAATGAGCAATAATATAGTTTTACTATATAAAATATAATTTGAAGGGGGTGTAGCTACATGTTCATGACATACCAACCTAAAAAGAAACAAAGAAAAAGAGAACATGGATTTAGAAAGAGAATGAGCACTTTATCTGGAAGAAACGTGCTTAAGAGAAGAAGACTAAAAGGAAGAAAAAGATTAACAGCATAAGGGCCGCTTTTGTGGCCTTTTTCTGCAAATGCAGAAATAAAAGGGAGACTTGATAAATGAGTATACAAAAACTAAGAAAAAATCTTGAGTTTAGAAATGTATATAGAAGAGGAAAGTCTTTTTCTAATGATACTTTAGTTTTATATATATTTTATAATAGAAGAAATAGAGATAATAATGATAAATTTAATAGGATTGGGATATCAGTAAGCAAAAAAGTTGGAAAGAGTGTAGTTAGGAGTAGAGTTAAAAGGTTAATTAGCGAGTGTTATAGATTGAATTGTAATAACTTGAAAGAAGGACACGATTTAGTTTTTATTGCTAGAAATGCTATTAAAGATAAGAGCTATTGGGATATAGAAAAAGCTATGCTTAATTTATTTAAAAGGTCAGGGATGATATATAATGAAAAGGATTTTAATAATTCTGATAAAGTTTTATAAAAGGTTCATTTCTCCTATGATGAGGTCCAATTGTATATACATACCAACTTGCTCTCAATATGCAATTGATGCAATTGAAAAATATGGAGCTATAAAAGGAAGTTTTATGGCTATAAAAAGAATTTTAAGATGTCATCCTTTCCACAAGGGTGGTTATGATCCAGTTAAGTAAATTACTAGGAGGTATTTATTTTGTTTAATGGTATAGCTGAACTTTTATATACGGTTGTAGAAAAGTTACAAGGTTTTATTTCAAATATAGGAATAACAGATATAGGTGTATCTTATGTTTTATCAGTATTACTTCTTACATTAATAATAAGATTGTTGATATTACCACTAAATATAAAGTCTATGAAGTCAACAGCTAAGATGCAAGAGATTCAACCTGAATTAAAAAAGATACAAACTAAGTATAAAAATAATCCTGAAAAATTACAACAAGAAACCGTAAAGTTGTATAAAGAAAATAATGTTAGTATGACGGGTGGATGTCTTCCAATGATAATTCAGATGCCGATATTATTTGCTTTATATGGTGCATTTATGAAAATTACTGCAGTAGAAGGACAGTCATTTTTATGGATAGCAGATTTATCTAAAAAAGATCCGTCTTTTATATTACCAGTTTTAGCAGCGGCTTTAACATACTTATCAACGGTGTATTCTACAAAAGCAAATTCTGCATCTGCAGCTCAGGCACCAGGAACTCCAAATATGGGTTCTATGAATATAGCTATGTCTGTTATGATAGGAGTATCAGCGATTAATTTTAGATCATTACTAGTTTTATATTGGATAATGGGTAGCGTAATACAAATAATCCAAACATATGTTATAGTTACTTTACCTAAGAAAAGAAAAGAAAAGCAAGCTCAAATTTCATAGATATTTATTTTATATAACTGCAGGGTAGGTGAATTTAATATGAAGTTAATAGAAGTTAATGGAAGAACTGTAGATGAGGCAGTAGATTCTGCCTTAAAGGAACTGAATGTTACTAAAGATAAAGTTGAAATTGAAATCCTAGATGAAGGAAATAAAGGATTTTTAAACATTTTTGGTGCAAAACCTGCCAGAATAAAAGTTAAAGTTAAAAGAGATTATATAGTTGAAGCAAAAAGTTTTTTGAGAAATGTTTTAAATTCTATGGAAATTAAGGCTGAAATAAGAATGAAGGAAGAAGATGATACTCTAAATATTAATCTAATTGGTCCTAATATGGGATTAATTATTGGTTATAGGGGGGAAACCTTAGATTCTTTGCAATATCTTATTTCTCTTGTAGTTAATAAAGGGCATGAAAATCCTTATAAAAGGGTAGTACTAGATACTGAAAATTATAGAGCTAAGAGAGAAGAAACTCTTAAACGATTAGCTGGAAAAACTGCATTTAAAGTACGAAAATTTAAAAAGGCTATTAAATTAGAACCTATGAATCCTTACGAAAGAAGGATAATACATGCGGCATTACAAAATGATAAATCCGTATACACTTACAGTGAGGGACAAGAGCCTTTCAGAAAAATAGTTATTGATTTTAAAAGAGATTAGAAAGCCTGTTTGGGCTTTCTTTTATATATTCAATAAATTTTGACTAAGATAAATCTATTATGTAAAATATTTTGTAGTAGGGATATATTAGGTATAAATTTTTTAAGGAGGCCTAGTTAATAATGAAAGAGTTTGATACTATAGCTGCCATTGCTACTCCAGTTGGAGAAGGGGGCATATCTATAATAAGAATTTCTGGAAGTAATTCATTGGATATTGTTGATAAAATATTCAAGGCTAAAAATAATAAAAGTATTTTAGATATGAAATCTTATACTATGAGATACGGATATATAGTAAATGATGGAGATATTATAGATGAAGTAATAGTAAGCTTTATGAAAGGTCCTAAGAGTTTTACTTCAGAAGATATAGTTGAGATAAATTGTCATGGTGGAGTTGTTTCAACAAATAAAGTTTTGGATTCGGTTATAAGATTTGGTGCTAGACTTGCAGAACCAGGTGAGTTTACTAAAAGGGCATTTTTAAATGGAAGAATAGACTTAAGTCAAGCAGAGGCTGTTATTGATATAATAAGAGCAAAAACAGACTTGTCTATGAAATCTGCTTTAGCTCAAAGTCAGGGATTACTTTCCCAGGAAATAAATAAATTAAAAGAACATCTTCTTAATGCTTTGGCGTTAATAGAGTATGATGTTGATTTTACGGAAGATGAAGAAGAACCAGATGAGACTATTCCAATAAGAGTAGAAGAAAATTTGGTAGAGTCTATAGACAAAATTAATAAACTAATTGTAAATGCTGAGGAAGGTAAAATATTAAGGGAAGGTTTAAACATGGTTATAATAGGAAAACCTAATGTTGGAAAATCTTCTTTGCTTAACTATTTACTTCAAGAAAAAAGGGCTATAGTAACTGATATTCCTGGAACAACTCGAGATGTAATAGAAGAATATATAAATTTAGATGGAATTCCAGTTAAAATTGTTGATACCGCTGGTATTAGAGAAACAGAAGACATTGTAGAGAAAATAGGTGTTGAAAAATCTAAAGAAAAAATAGATGAGGCAGATTTAGTGGTATTAATGCTGGATATTAGTAGGGATTTTGAAGAACAAGATAGAGAGATAGTTAACTATATTAAAGATAAAAAACATATAGTACTTTTAAATAAGGTGGATTTAGATTATAAGATAAATAGAGATAGTCTTATAGATTTAGAAAATATCTTGGAAGTCTCTATTAGAAATGATGAAGGCATAGAATCTTTTAAAAATAAGATTAAAGAGTTATTTTTTGGTGGAAAATTACAAAGCGAAAGTATTATTATATCCAATACAAGGCATAAAGAAGCTCTATATAGAGCAAAAGAAAATTGTGAATTAGCTTTAATGAGTGTAAGGAAAAATGAGTTTTTGGATTTAATATCTATATATGTAACCTCTGGATTAAAGGCTCTTGGTGAGATTACTGGTTCAGAGATTGAAGAAGATTTAGTGAATAAGATCTTCTCAGAATTCTGTGTAGGAAAGTAGGAAAAAATATGAAGTATTTAGGCGGAATATTTGATGTTATAATAGTTGGAGCAGGTCATGCAGGTAGTGAAGCTGCTCTTGCTTCAGCGAGAATGGGATGCAAGACTTTATTGTGCACAATGAATTTAGATTCTGTAGCATTTATGCCTTGCAATCCCAATATTGGTGGAACAGCAAAAGGACATTTAGTAAAAGAAGTTGATGCCTTAGGGGGAGAAATGGGCGTTAATATAGATTATACTTTTATTCAATCGAGAATGTTAAATACCTCAAAAGGACCTGCAGTACACTCTTTAAGAGCTCAAGCTGATAAAAAAAGGTACCAAGAGAGAATGAAAAATATAATTGAGAATCAAGAAAATCTTTTTTTGCGTCAACTTGAAGTAACAGAACTTGAAGTGGAAGATGGAAAGGTTACTGGAGTAGTTACTAAAAATGGAGCAGTCTTTAAAGCTGCATCAGTGGTATTGGCAACAGGTACATATCTTAAAGGAAAAGTTATAATTGGGGAAACTGCGTATAGTAGTGGCCCTAATGGATTATTTCCTGCAAATGATTTATCTCAGTCATTATTAGATTTAGATATATCGTTAAGAAGGTTCAAAACAGGTACTCCTGTAAGAATAAATAAACGTAGTGTGGATTTCAGCAATATGTCCGAGCAAAAAGGTGATGAAAAAATAGTCCCATTCTCATTTATGCATGATAATATTGATAAAGAGCAGGTATCTTGTTGGTTAGCTTATACTAATGAAAATACTCATGAGGTTATAAGAAAAAATATAAATAGATCTCCAATTTATAATGGGTCAATCGAAGGAATAGGTCCTAGATACTGCCCATCTATTGAAGATAAAGTAATGAGATTTCCAGATAAATTGCAACATCAAATTTTTATAGAACCTGAGGGTAATGATACTGAAGAAATGTATGTAGGTGGAATGAGCTCATCATTGCCTGAGGATGTTCAAATAGAAATGTTAAGAACTATAAAGGGTTTGGAGAATGTTGAAATAATGAGAACTGCCTATGCAATAGAGTATGATTGCATTGATCCAACTCAATTAAAACCTTCTTTGGAATTCAAAAATATAAAAGGATTATTTGGTGCAGGTCAACTTAATGGAAGTTCGGGTTATGAAGAGGCGGCAGCGCAAGGTATAATTGCTGGAATAAATGCAGCTTTAAACGTAAAAAATGAAGAGCCTTTGATTTTAACTAGATCTGATGCTTATATTGGTGTTTTAATAGATGATCTTGTTACTAAGGGAACATCTGAACCATATAGAATGATGACATCTCGTTCAGAGTACAGGTTATTATTAAGGCAGGACAACGCGGATTTAAGATTAACTGAATTTGGATATAAAGTTGGATTAGTAACAGAAGAGCGATATAAAAGATATTTGAATAGAAAAAATAATATAGAACAAGAAATTGATAGAATGAAGAAGCTTCAAGTAACTAACAAAAGAGAGAATAACGAAATATTGTTAGCTTTAGACTCTTCAGAGTTAAAGAAACCTATTTCCATGTATGAGCTTATTAAAAGGCCGGAATTAGATTATTTTTCTGTAAGCCGATTGGATGAAGAGAGAGTAGATTTACCTTATAATATTGGAGAACAAGTAAATATAATTGCAAAATATGAAGGTTATATAGATAAGCAACTTGAACAGGTAGAACAGTTTAAAAAAATAGAAAAGAGATTAATACCACAGGAATTAGACTTTAACGATATTAGAGGATTAAGAAAAGAGGCTATTCAAAAGCTAGCGAAGATTAGACCAATTAATATAGGGCAGGCATCAAGAATTTCTGGTGTATCTCCAGCTGATATTTCTGTTTTATTAATTTATATGGAACAATACAGTAGACAAAAAAATTCTTAAAGGAGAGTTATATGGAATTCTTTGATTTAATGAGTAGAGCTTGTAAAGATGTAGGTTTAGAATTAACAGAAGAGAAATACAATAAATTTATAATGTATAAAGATCTTATACAAGAATGGAATAAACAAATAAATCTAACAGCCATTATTGAAGATGAAGACATAATAAAAAAACATTTTATAGATTGTATAAAAGCTTTTAAAGTAGATGAATTTAAAAATGCAAAATCTATAATTGATGTTGGAACAGGAGCAGGATTTCCTGGTATTCCATTAGCTATAATGAATGAAGATGTTGAAATAACTCTTCTAGATTCACTAAACAAAAGAGTTAATTTCCTTAATGTTGTAGTTAATAAATTAACTCTTAATAACGTTACAACTATTCACTCTAGAGCTGAAGATGGTGCTAGAAATAGTGAATTAAGAGAAAAATTTGATATAGCAACATCTAGAGCAGTTGCGAACATGAGTGTGTTATCAGAGTTATGTATTCCTTATGTCAAAAACAATGGACATTTCATTGCACTTAAAGGTCCATCTATTGAAGGTGAGTTAGAAGGGTCTCGAAATGCATTAAAGGTACTTGGTGCAAAATTAATAGATGTGGTAGAAGTTGAAGTTGAGGATACTGATTTAAAACACAATTTAGTTTTAGTGAAAAAGATTAAATCAACCTCAAATATTTATCCAAGGAAGGCTGGAACTATAAATAAAAAACCGATTGTGTAAATTCTTAGATTATTTTGTCTAACGATTTTTAAATATAAAAGAAGGATAAATTAATGTCTTTGTAGAAAATGTTAAATAATGGGAAATAATGTTAAACCAATAGTAAGGGATGGTAGAGGTCTATGCAAAATGAAGTCTTGTATGTAAATATAGAAAGTATTATACCAAATACTTATCAACCTAGGAAATTCTTCGATGAAGAAACTTTAGTAGAATTATCTCAATCTATAAAACAATATGGAATTATACAACCTTTAACTGTTAGAAAAAGAGGAGTTAGCTATGAATTAGTTGCAGGTGAAAGAAGATGGCGTGCAGCAAAATTAGCAAATATTCAAACTGTTCCTTGTAATATAATTGATATAACTGATACAGAATCGGCTGAGATTGCTTTATTGGAAAATCTACAAAGAGAGGACTTAAACTTTATTGAAGAAGCTGAAGCATATTACAACCTAATAAATGAACATAATTTTACTCAAGATGAATTAGCTAATAGAATGGGAAAAAAGCAATCTACAATTGCAAATAAACTGAGGTTACTAAAACTTGACTCTAAAATTAGAGAGTTATGCTTAGAAAATAGTTTAACAGAAAGACATGCTAGGGCTTTATTATCTTTACCAAATGAAGAAATGCAATTAAAAGTTGTAAAGAAAATTATAGAACAAGGTTTAAATGTTAAGAAAACTGAAGAACTTATAAATAAAGAGCTATTAAAATTAGCTGGGGATGAGTTAAGCTCAAAAGGTACAAAAAGAATAACAGGAATATTTTCTCCTAAGATATATGTTAATTCAATAAAACAAGTATTTGATAAGTTCAAGATTCCAGCTCAATATAAATCTAAGGACTGTGGCGAGTATATTCAGATTACCGTAAATATACCAAAGAAATAAATCTTGAAATCCATCTATTAGTAGGTGGATTTTTTTATTATAAAAGAATAAAGTGTTTCACGTGAAACATTTTTATTAAATTTGAATTATAAATTAGATAAATGCTTTTAATATATGTATTTAAAATATATAATGTTATTGTACATAATAAAATTAAGGGATAAAAGAGGGGGAACTATGAAAGTTATATGTGTTTTTAATCAAAAAGGCGGAGTTGGTAAAACTACTACTAATATAAATTTATGTTCATATTTAGCAATGGAAGGGTACAAGGTTTTAGCAATAGATATGGATCCTCAGGGAAACACTACTTCTGGAGTTGGCATAGATAAGAGGATATTAGAAAAATCTATATATGACGTTATAACTTCAGATGTACCCTTAGAAGAAATTATACAGCAGTCAAGTTTGGTAGAAAATCTATACATAGCACCTGCAACAATGGAATTAGCTGGAGCAGAAGTTGAGATAATAAATAATACTCAGAGAGAAAAAATTCTATTAAATCAAATTAAGAAGTTAGATGGAAAATTCGATTTTGTATTTATTGATTGCCCGCCTTCGTTAGGGATACTAACTATTAATGCATTAACCAGTTCAAATTCTGTTTTTATACCAATTCAATGTGAATTTTATGCTTTGGAAGGCGTTGGTCAACTTATAAATACAATTGGTTTAGTAAAAAAGTCCTTAAATAAGAATATAGATATCGAGGGTGTTGTTATGACTATGTATGACAGCAGAACAAATTTGAGTAATGAAGTGCTTAAGGAAGTTGATAAATATTTCGGAGATAAGGTATATAAAACAACAATTCCTAGAAATATTAGGTTAGCTGAGGCTCCAAGTTTTGGACTACCTATAATGTTATATGATGATAAATGTAAAGGTGCAGAATCATATGCAAATTTGACAAAAGAATTTTTAAGTAGGCAATAAGGGGTAGGATATGAGTAAAAAATTTGGACTAGGGAAAGGGTTAAATGCTCTAATCCCTAATGATTATGAAGAAATAGCAGTGGAAAAAAGCAGTCAAAGTTTAATATCACTAAATGATATTAAAGCTAATAGAGAGCAGCCAAGAAAAAGTTTTGATAATGAAAAAATATTGGAGTTATCACAATCAATTAAAAATCATGGCATTATTCAACCTTTAATTTTAAAAAAGAAAGATGATTTTTATGTAATAATTGCAGGAGAAAGAAGATGGAGAGCCGCAAAATTAGCAGGTTTAAAAGAGGTTCCAGCAATTATAATGGATATCACAGATAGAGAGTTGCTAGAACTTTCTTTAATAGAAAATATCCAAAGAGAGGATTTAAATCCTATAGAAGAAGGAAAAGCTTTTAAAAAATTACTTGAGGATTTTAATTTAACTCAGGAATCTTTGAGTGAAACTCTATCCAAATCCAGAACATCTATAACGAATACTATGAGATTACTTAATTTAGATGATAGAGTTCAAGATTATATAATAGATGGTGTTATTAGTGAAGGTCATGGAAGAACTTTATTAGGAATTAAAGAAAAGGATATTCAATATGAACTTGCACAAAAGGTTATAGATGATAAAATATCTGTACGTGAACTAGAAAAAATAGTTAGAAATATTACGGATATTAAAAATGAAAAAAAATTAGAGGAAAAGATTAAAGATTTATCTATTTACTACAAAGATATTAGAGAAAAATTAGAAAACTACTTTGGAACTAAGGTCAATATTGAAAAAAAGAAGAATAAAGGTAAAATAGAAATAGAGTATTATTCTGAAGAAGATTTACAAAGAATATTAGATATAATTAATATGCAATAGACAGTTTCACGTGAAACATAATGAAAAGGAGAAAATGATGGAAAATATACTTAGTATTATAAATTCTTACGGAGCATATATATTTATGGGTATGGGAGTAGTAATAGTATTATTATTCATTCTAATAATGATATTATTTAGATCTCTTAATAAGGTTGAAAATAGGTATAGAAAATTAATGCGTGGAGCAAATAGTAAAAATATTGAAGAGCTAATAATGGGATATCTAGACAAAGTAGATAAAGCAAATGAAAAATCTCAAGAGGCATTTGATCTATGCAATAAAGTTGAAGAAAAAATGAAAAAGTCAATTCAAAAGGTTTCTGTTATAAGATATAAGGCGTTTGAAGATGTTGGAAGCGATTTGAGTTTCTCTGTAGCACTTTTAGATGAAAACAATGATGGTGTGATACTTACAGGAATATATGGAAGAAATGAAAGCACTACTTATGCAAAACCAATAGATAAAGGAATATCAAGATATGATTTATCAGAAGAAGAGATGAGTGTTTTAAATAAAGCAATTGGAACTGTTTAATACAAAAGTATAAAAACCTCCCTTAAAGAAATACTAGCTTTAAGGGAGGTTTTTTACATGAATATATACATAAGTGATGAACTAGAGTATCTAAGAAAAGATTTTATAAGTAAAGGATATAAATTAGTAAAAGATCCTTATAAAAGTGATGTAATATTAACCAATCTAAAAGAAACAAACTTAAGTAATATCAATAATAGAATGAGAAATTCAAATATAATAATAATAGATTCTGTAAGTAGGAATATAAAAGATATAGAAAATATATTAACAAACTACTATGGAAATGACTTGTATTAAATATATTCTATAAATTTTCTAAAACTTTACCGATGGAGTTATTTCTACCACCAATAGCTTTTATAGCAAAATGATAAATACCTTTAGATATAGTGTCAGCTAAAGTCATAACTGTGAAAAGTCTAGTATTTTGAAGAACCATAAATTCAAAATTTCCAGAAATATTAACAATACCAGTTATGCTTAAATCCCCTACAGCCGGTAGGTCTTTATTAACAGCTAGGCCAGGAAACAACGGTTTTTGGTCCAATATAACCTTACCTACATTCTGAAGATTACCTAAACAAGCATCAATGGCAATGATATATGGATCATCATATAAAGAATTAATTTCATTAAGTGTTTGGTGAAGATTTTTTGCATGTACAGGATTCTCTAAATCTCCATAAAGTATAATGTTTTTTCTGATTAAACATTTGAGTTTATAACCAACTAAAGGACCAAGAGAATCTCCAGTGGATCTATCAGTGCCAATGCATATAAAAACAATAGTTCTATTATCACTTATTATAGGTTTTAACTTTTCAAATAGATAATCTCTTATTTCAAATATAGTTTTTGAAGACGTAGCATCGCAAATTAATTTAGACATAAAAAAACCTCCTTTAAATGAAATTATTTCCATTTAAGGAGGTTTCTATACTTAAAGAATACCTTCTTCTTTAAATATAGCATAAAACACTACCATAAACATACAAAAGAACATACCTGAAACACCATTAGCTTTTAATCCAATAAATATGGCAGCTAATACTGCAACAGGATTTAATCCTAATGAAGTTGACATAACCTTAGGTTCAATAATTTGTCTTGTGATAAATACAATGACATACCAAATCAATAAACCTACGCCAACCAAATGATTTCCAATAAACAGATTATAAATAATTAATGGTATATAAATCATAGGCATTCCTAGTACAGGCAATAGATCTAACAATGCACATAACATACTAAGGATAAGTGCATATTTAACTCTAAAGATAGTAAAGCCAATAAGAGTGATTACAAAAGACATCAAAATTAATAACATATATGAAATTCCATAAGTAATAAGTTTATGTCTTACCTTGGCAAAAATAACAAAAAAAGAATTGTTCTCTAAAGGTAATGAAGACATCAAATCTCTTGAGTCAGAGGTTGCAAATTTTTTTGTAAAGAAGTATGTTGTTAAAAGTGTAAAAATTATTATCATAAGCATGTAAGGAATATAAGAAGCAACTGATAAAACAAAAGTAACAACTGATGATCCAACTGAAACACTAATATTTACAATTTTACTTATAGACCCTGATGTAGCATCTTGAATAGAGCTAATTATAACTGGGTCTATATCTAGATTATAAAAGTAATCCTGAATTTCAGTAAACTTAGTCGCAATATCAGCAGGGTTTTTGGATAAGTATTCCTGAACATTTTTTGTTAAATTTACAATTTGAGAAGATAATGACCCAATGAGTATAGTTATTGTTATAATAAGTATAGAGAAAAACAAAAGCGTTGTTATAATTGAAGCTAACGAATCCTTTAATTTAAAGCTCTTAATTAGGTACTTAGTTGGTTTACGCAAAATCAAAGCAAATAAAGCAGCAAGCACAAATGGAACTGTGTATGGCAAGGTTTTAAAGAAAATAATAAATCCCAATGTGTAAAGAATAAAAAAAAGTGCTAATTTGCTAATTTTATCTTCAAACTTTTTCATGATCATCTCCCCTTTAATAAAGTACTTATAAGCAATAAGCTTGTTCTACACATTATACCAAATATTTCATAATACATAAAGTCTAATTGATAAGTGAAGTATAAAAGATAGAATATTAAATTTTAGACTATACAAAAAAAATTTAATCAATAATATTAAAATATAACTTAAAAAAATAATGGATGTTTTGTATAATATAATATGAAAAAGCATGAAATAAGTTTTGTGTAAAACTAATGAAAGATAAGCACAAGTAAATAGCTGGAGGAAGATTAAATGTATATATTAAACTCTTTTTTTTCGATAGATTTTGATAGTGAGAAGGTATATATAGGAAAATATCCTATTGATCTAGAAAAAATTCAAAATATAATAGGTAAAATTATTCAGATTATAATAATATTAATATTAATGGCAATAGCTATTAAAGTGGGTAATTATATTATAAATAGGTTTGTGAAAAGGCAGGCAATGAGTAGAGCAAGTTTTACATTAGATGAAAAGAAAGCTACTACTATTGGGGAGGTTTTAAAAAGTATATTAAGATATTCAGTTTACTTTTTTGGAGTAGCTGCAATTGTTGCAAATATATTTACCGGTATTTCATTAACTTTAGCATCTATTGGAGGGGTAGCTTTAGGGTTTGGAGCTCAAAATCTAGTTAAAGACTTGATAAATGGATTTTTTATATTATTTGAAGATCAATATGCTGTAGGAGATTATGTAACCATAGGTTCATTTTCTGGAACAGTTGAAACAATTGGTATTAGGACAACAGTACTAAAAGGATTTAGTGGAGATATTCATTTAATACCAAATGGAACAATACAGCAAGTAACAAACCATTCTAGAGGAGCAATGAAGGTAGAAGTTGATGTTGTTGTACCTTATAAAGAAAACTATGATAAAGTATCAAATATAATAAATAATGCATGTAAGAAAGTCGTTGAAGAAAATGAAAATGTTATAGATGAGCCTAAGGTATTAGGAATAGTTTCATTAGATAGTTCATCAATGACAATAAGAGTAAATGGAACAAGTAAGCCAATGGGACAATGGGAAATAGAAAGAACCTTGAAGAAGGAAATCAAAAAAGCACTAGAAGAAGGATCAATAGAAATACCATATCCTAGAACTGAAATGATAACAATTAAAAGTATTGATAACGAGTAAAGAGTGGGGGAATAAATAATGGAAGAATTTAATTTAGGTGATGTAGTATTAATGAAAAAACAACATCCTTGTGGAAGCTCTGAATGGGAAATAATAAGACTAGGAGCAGATATAAAAATAAAATGTGTTGGATGTGGAAGGCTAGTAATGCTACCTAGAAATAAATTTCAAAAAGGGGTAAAAAAAATCGTAAATTCTACTAAAGAGGAAAAAAGCAAATAATTTACATAATAATGCTTGAAATAGATATATAAAAGTGATATACTAGTTTATTGTAAGTCCCTGCTATGTTTAGCATAGCCAATAGTCCGGAGGGAGGTGAAAAGAATGAGAAAATATGAAACTATATTTGTAATACACCCATCATTCGAAGAGGAGGCTGTTAAAGCTACAATCGAGAAGTTTAAAGGTGTTATTGAAAATGGTGGAGGAACTGTTGACAACGTAGATTTCTGGGGTAAGAGAAAACTTGCTTATGAAATAAAAAAAGTTAACGAAGGATTCTACACATTATTCAACTTCAGTGCTAACCCAGAATTACCAAGCGAGTTAGACAGAGTATTTAGAATAACAGACGGAATCATAAGACACATAATAGTTAAAGAAGAGAAATAAGGTGGTGTTTTGAATGAATAAAGTAGTTCTAATAGGCAGACTTACTAAAGATCCTGAGTTAAAGTTTACTCCAGGAAATGGTACTGCAGTAACCACTGTAACTCTAGCAGTTGATAAGTATAATTCTTCAACTGGACAAAGAGAAGCGGACTTTATCTCAGTAACAATATGGGGTAAACAAGCGGAATCTACGGCTAATTACATGAGCAAAGGAAGCTTAATGGCTATTAGCGGTAGAATACAAACTAGATCTTATGATGCTAAAGATGGAACCAAGAGATATGTTACAGAAGTTGTTGCTAATGAAGTAAGCTTCTTGAGCAAATCTAATTCTTCTTCAAATGGAAGAAGCAATGGTTTCAACAATGGTTCTGAATATAATGCGCCACAAGATACATTCGGTGGTGGAATGAGCTTTGAAGAGGATATGACTCCTGTAGATGATGGAGACATTCCATTCTAAAATTTAGGTAAGGAGGGAAAATGATGAGCAGAGAAGTAAGAAAAGGCGGCAAGATGAGAAGACCAAAGAGAAAAGTTTGTGCTTTTTGTGTTGATAAAGCTGACTCTATAGATTATAAAGATATAAATAAGCTAAGAAAGTATGTTACTGAAAGAGGTAAGATATTACCAAGAAGAATTTCAGGTACATGCGCAAAACATCAAAGACAATTAACTGATGCTGTAAAGAGAGCTAGAAATATAGCTTTATTACCATTTACAACAGAGTAAACAAAAACCCCTGTATAAGGGGTTTTATTTTTTATTATGAGAATTTTAAAAAGGTATAGTTGAAATAGTATCAAAAAAAAACTAAAATAGATATACAGGGTATTGAATAATAAAGGGGGGAGCGGTCCTTGAAGAAAGATAATTTAAATATAATGGGTGACATAAAGTTAATTGAAGAAATGAAAGCTCAATTATTGTGTATAATAGGAGAATTTTATTTATTATTAACTAAGGGAAGTAATGTGGCTAAAGATGCAGTTTTAGAGTGTATATCTTCAGCAATGATAATATTATATCTACTAGGAGAAAAGCTCGGATATTCATATATACAGATAGATGAAAATACAAAAGAAAAAATAAGAATTGGTATATTAGATGATGATGAAGATAAATATGGAAGTTCACTAAATAAATTGCATAGCCATTTAAAAGATAGAGTATAATTTATAAATATAGAGTACTAAAAATTTATTTAAATGAATGCAAATTATTTATAGAAAAAAATAGAGTAGCCTCAAAAATAGCCATAAAGGAGGCAATTAATGAAGGAAAGTATTAAAAAGTATGATAAATTAATTATACTGATCATATTACTGACATTGGCGTCTGTATTTTATATATCAGAGAAAATAGGATACTTATTTATAACTTTATTACTGATAGTAGTAGATAGCCTCTATAATATATATAAAAGTAATCAATTACAAAAAAGTTTTTCTACGAAAATAGATAACGTTAGTAAGTATTTAACTAATTCTATAGAAAAAAACATACAAAACAACATATATCCAGTAGCTATAATAAAAGATAATGGAGACATAATATGGAATAATAAAAAGTTTCATAAAGAATTAAATTCGGATAAAAATCCACATTATAATATTTTGAACATCATTAGAGGAGTATCTTTAGATAAGCTAATTAAACAAGATACAAATATACCTCATAGAATAAATCTTAAGGGTAAGATTTATGATGTTTATGCACAGAAAATAGAATTTGTAGATGAGAAAGAATCATTTATAATATATTTTAATGATGTAACATATCTAAAAAGTAGCACTGCAACTAAAGAAAGTATCATGCTTATAGAAGTAGATAATTTAAGTGATGTAGTAAAATCTATGGAGGATGATAATGGACCTCTTTTAGTAGCAGAAGTTGAGAGAGCCATAAATAACTATGCGTCCAACCTAGGAGCAATGATAAGGAAGTATGAATCAAATAAATATGTATTATCTGTATCAAATAAATTAATTGAGGAACAGATAAAGAAAAAATTTGATATCCTTGATGCAATAAGAGATATAGATATGGGAAATAAAATAGATGTTACATTAAGTATAGGGGTTGGAATAGGTGAAAATTCATCTGCAGAAAATCATAGTTATGCAGTAACAGCAAAAGAGCTTGCTTTAGGAAGAGGCGGAGACCAAGCAGTAGTAAAATGGAAAGAAAAAATATCATTTTTTGGTGGAAATACTAAAGAACTAGAGAAAAGAACTAGAGTTAGAGCAAGGGTAGTAGCAAGAGCTTTAAAAGACTTAGTTTATGAAAGTTCTAAAGTATATATAATGGGACATAAAAATCCGGATATGGATTGCTTTGGTTCTGCTTTTGGTTTATCATCAGCAATAAAGCAACTAGGTAAGGAATGTAAGATAATACTAGGAAATGATAATAGAAATATAGAGTTCTTTATGGAGGAAGTGAAGGGTCATAGTAAATACGATGACTTATTTATTTCAGCTCAAGAAGCCGTAGAGAAAATTGATAAAGAAACTTTAGTTATAATAGTTGACGTTCATAACAGTAATTATGTTCAAGATATAGAAACTGTAAATAAAGCACAAAAATTAGTTATAATTGATCACCATAGAAGAAGTCCAGATATGATAGAGGGGGCGCTCCTAAACTTTATAGAAATATATGCCTCTTCAACATCAGAATTGGTAACAGAAGTAGTTCAATATATGCTGGATAAACCTAAACTAGAAACTATAGAAGCAGAAGCTTTACTTGCAGGTATATTTATAGATACTAAAAACTTTATATTTAAAACAGGTGTAAGAACCTTTGAAGCTGCCTCATTCTTAAGAAGATTGGGAGCTGACACAATACACATTAAAAAACTCTTCTCTGATGATTTAGAGAACTATATAAAAAAGGCAGAAACTATTAAATCAGCAGAAGTTGAAAATAATATGGCTATTGCCACCTGTCCACCAGAAACCACAGAAATTGTATTAGCAGCCCAAGCTGCGGATGATCTTCTAAATATTACTGGTATTCAAGCGTCCTTTGTATTTGTTAAAATAGAAGGAGAAATTTATATTAGTGCAAGATCACTTGGTGATATAAATGTTCAGGTTATTTTAGAAGCTTTAGGTGGTGGTGGTCATATGACTATGGCGGGAGCTAAGTTAAGTGACTTAACAATAGCTCAAGCAAAAGAAAAATTGAAAAAAGCTATAAAAAACTACTTAAAGGAAGGTGAATAACATGAAAGTAATATTACTTCAAGATGTTAAAAAAGTTGGAAAGAAAGGTGAGGTTATTGAGGCGTCAGATGGATACGCTAGAAATTTTCTATTTCCTAGGAAATTAGCACAAGAAGCTACAGGCAATAACTTACACATTTTAAATACTCAAAAAGAAAATGAAAGAAAGAAAAAATTAGCTGAAATTGAAGCTGCTCAGAAATTAGCAGGTGAATTAAAGAATAAAGAAATAACAGTAAAAGCTAAAGCAGGGGAACAAGGTAGACTATTTGGAGCTATAACTAGTAAAGATGTTGCAGCACTTATTAAAGTTCAACACAAAGTTGAAATTGATAAGAAAAAAATATCTATGGATACAATTAAGATAGCTGGAACTTATGAAATAGAGTTAAAGCTTTATCCAGAAGTTACAACAAAAATGAAGGTTGTTATTGTTCCTGAAGCATAAGGAGGATAATATATTGAGAACAAAAAATGAAGCTAATGTATTACAAGAATTGATGAATAACGAGCTTTCTTTAGAATCACAAGTTAATGTACTATTTGATATATTAAAGAATGTATTAGATGAAGGAGCTATAAGAGCAAGAACCGTAAAATATAAGCTTCAAAAATACGTTAAATCTGACTCTATATATGAAAGGGTTTATGCATTAAATAAAATTGCATCAGATGGAAAAGGAATAAAAGTAGTTCCGGATTCCAAAAATATTCATGAAGTTATGGAAGAAGTTTTTGGCTGGGTATCAGAAGAACTAGCAAGAAAATATATTCAAAATAGAATAGAGTCTGATGTAGAACAGGCACTAATGGAAAGACAAGATAAATATATTGATGAAATGAGACTTGGAATAATACGCAAACAGAAAGGTCCTGAAAATGCAAAAACTCTTAAAAAATATGCGGATTTAGAAGTCCTTGATGCTAGAAAAACAAGCAAAAATATAATGAGTTTATTAAGACCTTCAGATTTTGATGAAATAGTTGGACAGGAGAGAGCTATTAAATCTATATTATCAAAAATGGCTTCTCCATATCCTCAACATATAATTCTTTATGGACCTCCAGGGGTAGGTAAAACTACAGCTGCAAGAATAGCCCTTGAAGCCGTAAAAAAGATGAATTTTACACCTTTTGATGATGACTCAAAATTCGTTGAAGTAGATGGAACAACCGTAAGATGGGATCCAAGAGAAATAACTAATCCGTTATTAGGATCAGTTCACGACCCTATTTACCAAGGAAGTAAAAGAGACTTGGCTGAAATAGGAGTTCCAGAACCAAAGCCAGGTCTAGTAACTGAAGCTCATGGTGGAGTATTATTTATTGATGAAATTGGAGAATTAGATGATATTCTCCAAAATAAATTATTAAAAGTATTAGAAGATAAAAGAGTGGAGTTCTCATCTTCATATTATGATCCAGATGATGAAAATACACCTAAATATATAAAGTATCTTTTTGAAAATGGAGCGCCAGCAGATTTTGTATTAATAGGTGCTACAACAAGAGATCCAGGAGAAATAAACCCAGCATTAAGATCAAGATGTACAGAAGTATATTTTGAACCATTAGCAGTAAGTGACATAGAAGATATTATAAAAAATGCAGCTAAAAAACTTAATGTTATTCTAGAAGATGGTGTATCAGAATTAATAAGTAGATATACAATTGAAGGAAGAAAAGCAGTAAACATATTAGCAGATGCATATGGATATTCACTTTATAATAATAAAGAAGACATTCCAGAACAATCTACTATAACATTAAAAGATGTTGAAGAAGTATTAGCTATAGGAAGATTTATTCCTTATGAGAGATTAGATAAAAATACAGATAGTGAAGTTGGACATGTATATGGACTTGGAGTTTCAGGATTTTTAGGTTCAACTCTAGAAATAGAAGCTACAGTATATCCTGCAAAGGAAAAAGGGACAGGCTCAATAAGGTTCAATGAAACAGCAGGATCTATGGCTAAGGACTCTGTATTTAATGCTGCATCTGTTATAAGAAAAGTCACAGACAAAGATATTAAAGATTATAATATACATGTAAATGTAGTTGGTGGAGGAAATATAGATGGGCCATCAGCTGGAGTAGCTATTACAATGTGTATAATAAGTGCTTTAGAAGAAAAACCAATAAGACAAGATGTTGCAATTACAGGAGAAGTATCTTTAAGAGGTAAAGTTAAGCCTGTAGGAGGGATATTTGAAAAGATATACGGAGCAAGAAGAAAAGGAATTAATCTTGTTATCATACCTAAAGATAATGAAAAAGAGATTCCTGATGGCTTAAAAGATATTACCGTTAAAACAGTAAGCTCTGTAGAAGAGGTTATGAACATAATATTTGGTTAATACTAAAAAATAGAGGCATAGCCTCTATTTTTTATCGCATGCGAAAATATAGGTTAATTAATCCAAAGGTAATTTACTTTTGGGTGTAAAATTACTATAATCTTTTTATATAGGCATTAATATAGGGTGGTGAAGAGTATGGAAAACAGCATAATGAAGAGTTTGCCACAAAGCATTGAAGCTGAGCAATCTGTAATAGGGTCAATGATTATAGATAAAACAGCTATAGCTCAAGCAGCAGAAGGTTTAAAAGAAGAAGATTTTTATAGAGATTCACATAAAGTAATATTTAAAGCAATAATAAAAATGTTTCAAAAAGATATGGCTGTAGACTTAGTAACATTATTAGAGTATTTAAAATCTACTAGTCAACTTGAAAATGCAGGGGGAGCCACTTATGTTACTGAGATAAGCGGATCAGTTCCAACAACTGCAAATTTAAGTTCATACATAAAGATTGTTTCAGAAAAGTCTTTACTAAGAAGGCTTATAAGGGCGTCTACTGAGATTATTGAGTCTAGTTATAACGAGCAAGGCAATGTAGAAAAAGTATTAGATACTGCTGAGAAAAGAATATTTGATATATCTGAGAAGAGAAGCACCTCTGATTATGAAGCTCTAAGCGATGTTTTGGAAAGAAGTTTTCAACAAATAGAGAAGCTTTTTAATAATAAAGGGGATATAACTGGAGTAGGATCAGGCTTTATGGATTTAGATGCAAAAACATCAGGCTTTCAAAAAGGTGACATGGTTCTGATTGCGGCAAGACCATCAATGGGAAAAACTACGTTTGCACTAAATATAGCTGAGCATGCAGCTTTAAGAGAAGGAAAAAGTGTAGTTATATTTTCTCTGGAAATGTCTAAAGATCAGCTTGCATACAAATTACTTTGTTCAGAGGCAAATGTAGATATGCTTGCGCTTAGAACGGGAAACTTAGAAGACAAAGATTGGGATAGCATAGCTAGGGCTTCAGGACCATTATCAAAGGCTAAAATATATATTGACGATACAGCCGGCGTAACAGTAATGGAAATGAGAAGCAAGTGTAGAAGAATAAAAATAGAACACGGCATAGATCTAATAATGATAGACTATCTTCAGCTTATGTCGGGTTCAGGAAGTGAAAGTAGACAACAAGAAGTTTCTGAAATATCAAGAAGTATAAAAGCATTAGCTAAAGAAATGGAATGCCCTGTAATAGCCTTATCACAGCTATCACGTGCTCCAGAGCAAAGAGCAGACCATAGACCTATGTTATCTGACTTAAGAGAATCTGGGTCAATAGAGCAGGATGCTGACGTTGTTATGTTTTTATATAGAGATGAATACTATAACAAAGAAACAGAAGAAAAAAATGTAGGTGAATGTATAATAGCAAAGCAAAGAAATGGTCCTGTAGGAACGGTAAAGCTTGCATGGTTGGGACAATTCAGTAAATTTGGTAATTTAGACACTGTTCATAGGGATTAATGTTATATAATGAACTATCTTAAAAGCTATCACAATTATTTTGTGGTAGCTTTTTTTTCGATATATAAAAACCATTAAAACTATTTTAACTTCTGATTTGTAGAGGCTTTTTCTCAAGTTCCATTAAAATCCTTTTAGTAATTATGTTTAATAAGAAGTTAAGCACTTTATTACTGTAGAAGCGTTCCTCAGCTTCATCAAAGTTATTTTGCTTGATTTATGTTTAATAAGAAGTTAAGTACTTAAATAGAAAAATAGAAAAGTAGAAAAGTACTTAAATAGAAAAATAGATATCTATTTATATATATAACTATATAACTATATAACTATATAACTATATATAGCATTTATGCGGGTTACAGCTAGGTATGTAATAAATTTTTACCTATATGTATGAAATTATTACCTTAATAAACAAAAATGAAATTGTTTACTGTAAAATAATCTTGTAATAAAAATGAGTTGGAGGGGTTCATTAATGAAAAAAAGAAGAATATTAGCTTTAACACTAAGTACGTTAATGTTAGCTGGAGCTATTACAGCATGCGGTAAGAAGGATGACTCAAGTGCTGATGGCAAGAAGGATTTAAAATTAACAATTTACTGCGGATTAATGGAAGATCACATGGTAAAGGTTGTAGAAGAATTTAAAAAAGAAACAGGGGTTCAGGCTGAAGCTGTTAGAATGTCTTCTGGAGAAATTTTAGGAAGAATAAGAGCAGAAAAGGATAATCCAAAAGCATCAGTATGGTATGGGGGACCAGCAGATGCTTTTGTTCAGGCAAGTGAAGAAGGTTTACTTGAAAATTATATATCTAAAAATGCATCAGATATACCAGATAAATATAAGGATAAAGATGGAGCATGGACAGGAATATATGTTGGATATTTAGGGTTTGCGTCTAACAAAAAATTATTAGATGAAAAGGGGGTTAAGGCACCAACTTCATGGAAAGATTTATTAAAACCAGAATTCAAGGGACAAGTATCTATAGCTAATCCTGGATCTTCAGGAACTGCTTATACAATGTTAGCAACAATGATACAGTTAATGGGCGAAGAAGAAGGATTAAAATATATGAAGGAGCTAAATGCTAATATTAAGTCTTATGAAAAATCTGGAACTGCTCCAGCTAGAATGGCTGGACAAGGTGAAGTAATGGTTGGGATATCATTTTTACATGATGGAATTAAATATAGAGAAGAAGGAATGAAGGATTTAGTATTAACAGCACCTGTAGAAGGTACCGGCTATGAGATAGGTTCAACAGCAATTCTTAAAGGTGGTCCAGATCAAGAGGCTGATAAGATGTTTATAGATTACGTATTAACAAAAGAGGTTCAAGAGCTTGGAAAAACTGTAGGTTCCTATCAATTCTTAACAAATGAAAAAGCTGTAGCACCAGAGTTAGCAAATGAAATCAAAGACACAAAATTAATTGACTATGATTTAGATTGGGCAGGTAAAAATAGAAGTGCTTTAGTTGAAAAATGGAATCAAGCAATAAAATAAATTATTAATAGAGGGGTTTTATCCCCTCTATTATAAAATAATTTTATATAGGAGTGGTAAAAATGGGTTTTAGTTCGCGAAAAATTCGGATGAAACATGAAATAAATGATATGAAAAAGATTTGGAGAGATCCAATGCTTTTAACAACTATAATATTTTTAATAATTACGTTATCAATATTTATAATATACCCATTATATTCGGTATTAAAAGTAAGTTTTATAGAAAATCAAGGGTTTTCTATGAATGCATATCTAAAGGTATTAAGAGATATTGATTTTAGAAAGACATTTTTAAACACATTATTATTAGGAACTACAGTGGGAATATTAGCAACATTAATAGGCTTCATATTTGCTTATGCAGATGCTTACATGCGTTCGCATTTTAAAAGATTATTTAAAATAGTATCGATATTACCAGTAATATCACCACCGTTTGTATTAGCTTTATCAGCTATAATGTTATTTGGACAATTTGGATTAGTGACAAGGCAACTCCTTGGTATAACTAATTTTAATATATACGGATTTAAGGGAGTAGTTATGGTTCAAACCATGACATTTTTTCCAGTGGCTTATCTTTTACTTATAGGATTATTAAATAGAATAGACCCCTCTTTAGAAGAGGCAGCAAGAAATATGGGAGCCTCTAGATGGAAAACCTTTAGGACAGTTACGCTACCACTTATGCTACCAGGACTTGCAAATGCGTTTTTATTAACTTTTATAGAAGTTGTTGCAGACTTTTCTAATCCTATGGTTATAGGAGGAAACTTTTCAACCTTAGCAACAAAAATATACATGCAGGCAATAGGAAACTATGATATGGCAGGAGGAGCAGCTATAGCAGTGGTATTACTTTGTTTATCTATTTTATTGTTTGTAGTTGAAAAATTCTGGCTAGAGAAAAAGTCCTACGTTACAGTAACAGGTAAGGCATCAAGAGAGAGAGATTTAATTAAAGAAAATCATATAGTATGGCCGATAGATATATTTTGTTTATTAGTTTCTATATTTGTATTTTCATTTTACTTATTAATACCATTAGGTGGCTTTTTTAAGGTAATGGGAATAGATTATTCATTTACATTAAATCATTTTAAATATGTATTTGATTTAGGAATGAAGTCGCTTAAAGATACAACAATTCTATCTTTATGGGCTACCCCTATAACAGGTATATTAGGGATGGTTATAGCATTCCTTATAGTAAGAAAGAAATTCTGGGGAAAAGGTTTTATAGAATTTACATCCTTACTAGCTATGGCTGTACCAGGAACTGTTTTAGGACTAGGTTATATAAGTGCATATAATACTAAGCCCCTTATATTAACGGGGACAGCTTTAATAATAGTAATAGCATTTATAGTTAGAAGTATTCCTGTAGGTGTAAGATCAGGAGTAACTGCACTTCAGCAGATAGATCCTGCAATAGAGGAAGCGGCTCAAGACTTAGGCGCTAGTACAATTAAAGTATTTACTTCAGTTACTTTACCATTAATAAAATCTGCATTTTTTAGTGGGTTAGTATATACATTTGTTAGGAGCATGACAGCTGTAAGTGCAGTTATATTTTTAGTAACTCCTAAATATCAATTGCTTACAGCATCTATATTATCTCAGGTTGATAATGGTAGATTTGGAGTTGCATCAGCATTTTCAACAATATTAATAATTATAGTTTATGCAGCAATAGCTATAATGTATTTTGTTTTAGGTAAGTTTGGAGTAAGTAAAACAGAAAGTAATATTATATAACTAATAGAGGTGAGAGATATGCAAAGAAGTAAAGGTGTAAATATAAAAGATATAACTAAGATATATATAACTCATGAAAAAAAATCAGAATTTAAGGCCGTAGATAATGTCTCTGTAGATATAAATGCAGGAGAGTTTGTTACTCTTTTAGGTCCTTCTGGATGTGGAAAAACCACTATACTTAGAATGATAGCTGGGTTTGAAGTGCCAACAGATGGAGAAATATATCTAGGTGGTGATGTTATAAATGATTTAACTCCAGATAAAAGGGACACAGCCATGGTATTCCAAAGCTATGCTTTATTTCCTCATTTAAATATATATGATAATGTAGCATATGGATTAAAATTAAAAAAGATATCAAAAGAGGAAATAAAAAACAGAGTAAATGATATAATAAATTTAGTAGGGCTTGAAGGGATGGAACTAAGATATCCAAACCAACTGTCAGGTGGACAACAGCAAAGGGTAGCTTTAGCTAGAGCTTTAGTTATGGAGCCAGGAGTACTACTATTTGATGAACCTTTATCAAACCTTGATGCTAAATTAAGGGTATATATGAGAACAGAGATAAGAAAGATACAGAAAAAAGTTAAAATTACAGCTATATATGTAACTCATGATCAATCAGAAGCTATGAGTTTATCAGATAGAATAATAATAATGAATAAGGGTGTTATTGAACAAGTAGGAACACCTAAGGAGATATATTATAAACCAGCATCAGAGTTTGTTGCAGACTTTATAGGTGCGGCTAACTTTTTAAATGGAAAAATATTAGAGAAAAAAGACGAGAAAATTAAGCTTGATATAGAGGGAAATATATTAGAATTAAAATATAATGGTAGCAAAGAAGTCGGGGATATATGTAAAATTATTTTAAGACCTGAAGCTATAAAAATTGGTCATAAGGGTAAAATATCTGGGAATATAGTAGATTCTACATTTATGGGAACATTCCAAGATTATAGAGTTAAAGTTGGAGAAAAAGTAGTAATGGTAGAAGATAATAATCCTCAAGGTAAGGATGTATTTGAGGTAGGACAAGATATAATGTTAGACTTTATATCTGACAACGTTCATATTCTTTAGAAATATTAAATATAATAAAAGACAATAATCAAGAGGGGTTGAGGTGATAATGTCAACTATTGAGATCATTTTAAGATTAAGCTTAGCCATATTAATAGGAGGAGCTATAGGATATGAGAGAGCTTTTAGAAATAGCCCTGCGGGATTTAGGACACATATTCTTGTGTGCGTAGGTGCGGCTATAATATCATTAATTCAGATTAATATGGCAAATGAGGCTATTAAAATGATTTCTGATAGACCTGAGCTAGCTCAGGTAATAAAAGTAGATTACGGTAGATTAGGAGCTCAAGTGATAAGTGGGGTAGGATTTTTAGGTGCAGGTACAATACTCCATACAAAAGGTTCTATAAAAGGGTTAACTACGGCGGCTACTCTTTGGGTTGTTGCGTGTGTAGGTTTAGCTATAGGAATGGGGTATTATGAAATAAGTATATTTTCAGGGGTAGCTATAGTTTTAATACTCGTAATTCTTAAGAGATTTCAAAATAAATTTATATCTCAAGCAGGAGTTACCAAGATAGAGATACATTTTCTTGATAAAAAAAAGCTCCTACAATTTCTGGAGGAATACTTCAATTACAAAAATATTCTTATAAAAAATATAGAGTTTTCTATAAATGAAGAAGAGGATACTTACTTTCAAAATGAAAAGCTCCATACATGCTTATATACGATTAAATTGCCTAAATATATGGATGGTACTAGAATTCTAAATGAAATAATTTTAAATGATAATATAATAAAAGCTAGTGAAATAGAGGAATAAGATAAACGACGGACAAGAGTCTGTCGTTTATTGGTATTGAAATAATATATATGCAGGGAGAGTATACGCTGTGAAAAATCAAACTTTTAGAAAAAAACTACAGACTACTTTTTTAATTGTTGGGGTAATTCCATTATTGATACTTGCTATATATAATTTTATATTTGAAGTAAGATATTCAACTAAAAGTATAGAAAAGTATACTGAAAGTAATATAAAGTTAACAGCAAATTTATTAGATGATAATATGAATAATTTCTTTAATATAGTAAATTTTATAGCACAAAATGAAGAAGTAAGAAAAATAGCAAATAAAAACGATGAATACGTTGACAGGAATGAAAGGTTTGAAGATACACAAAAAATGTATACTATAATAAATGGTATAACAGCTGCACAAGCTTTGAAAATACCCATACATATAGTTAATAAAAATGGTATGAGTAGATTTTCTACAACTAATTATTATAAACCTATATATAGTGATGAAAGAGGAAATTTTTTTGATACATTAGCTAAAAATGAAGGGAAGGTAGTCAAACAGATACATAGAAGAGTAGATGGTGAAAATGCTCAGGATATAGTAATGGTAATAGGAGAGGCTATAAAAAATAAGGATAGTGGAGAAATAATAGGGTATGTTGTAGCAGATATCTATGATAGTTATTACGATAATATATTAAATAATATATCTTTTGTAGAGAATAGTAATATTTATTTATTAGATGAAAAGGGTTATATAGTAACTGATAAATTACTTAAAAATCAAACAGGATTTAGATTTAATGAAGAGTATTTAAAAAAAATGAATAAAGAAAATGGGGATCTAAGTATTAATATAAATAATGAAAAATATAAGGCATACTATACTACTTCTAAAAGCAATAATGTAAAAGTTATTCAAACTATACCATCTAATTATTTCTTTACAGAAGCCTTTAAGAATATTGAAATATTTATGATTATAATTTTATTCGTTGCAATAATTGGTTATGTTTTATCAAGAATACTTTCTAATAAGATATCTAAACCAATTCATGAGATATCATTACAGATGAAGGAAGTTGAATTAGGAAATAGAGATGTTTATGTAGATTTTAATAGTAATGACGAAACAGGCCTATTAGTAAAAAGATTTAATAATATGATAAAAGAGATAAATAGATTAATAGAAGAGGATTATAAAAAACAAATATTAATTCAGCAAACAGAATTTAAGGCTTTAAAGGCTCAAATAAACCCTCATTTCCTCTATAATGCACTAAATTCTATAAGTTGGATGGCTAGATTAGGATTAAATAATGAAGTAGAAGATATGACTAATGCACTTAGTAAGTTTTTTAGATATAGTATAAGCAATACTGGGGAAATAGTTGACGTTAAGCAAGAGATAGAGCAGATAAACAATTATTTAAAGATACAAAAAAATAGATACAGAGATAAACTTAGCATATCAATAGAAGTAAGTGAGGAGATCTTAAATCTAAAAATATTAAAATTAATATTACAGCCTTTAGTAGAGAATGCAATAATACATGGGCTTGAACCTAAGATAGATTCAGGTACATTAATAATAAAAGGTTTTATTAAAGATGGCTTATTAATATTTAAAATAATTGATGACGGAATAGGGTTTGGACAAAGTAAACATAATGGAGAAGGAATTGGGATAAGTAATGTAAACAAGAGAATAAAAATTTATTATGGAAAGGATTACGGAGTAACCTATAGTAATATAAATGGATTAACAGAGGCATTAATAAGAATTCCTAAAGATGGTGGTGTTAATAATGATAAAAACCATAATAGTTGATGATGAGTATTATGCAAGAGAAGGGATGAAAAGAACAATACCTTGGAATAAACTGGAATGTGAAATATGTGGTGAAGCAGATAATGCGTTAAAAGCCATTGAGGTAGCAAAAGTATATAAGCCGGAGTTAATTATAACGGATATAAACATGCCTGGGATAGATGGAATTTCTATGTCCCAGGAAATAAAAAAATATTTACCAAGTAGTAAATTTATTATAATTACTGGGTATGATGATTTTCAATATGCTAGAAGAGCTATTAAAATGAATGCATTAGATTTTATTTTAAAACCTATAGATTATGAAGAACTTATAAATGCAATAAAAAACGCAGTAGAAGTAATTAAGGAAGAAAAAAGTAATAGTATAATATCTAGAGAAAAGATGCTACTTGAGATAATAAGAGGACAAAGAAAAATTAATGAGATCTATAATTTTTGGGATAATCAAGATGAAGTGAAAATTTCATTGATAGAAAATGACTATTATGATTATTATGCTAAGAGTTTGCAGAGTAATGTTAATTACAGTATTATAGATCATTTAAAAAATAGATTAAAAGATATATTTAAAGAAAAAGGCTATGTAATAGAGGCACATCAGCATAGGATTGTAGTTATATTTAAAACAGACATTGATTTAGAAAATAGTATATTAAGTTTAAAATATGAAACAGAAAATAAATATAAAACTGTTATTTCTGTAGCTCTAACTCAATATGATAAGGTGGAAAATATAAAAAGCTTATATGATAAAAGTAAAGAACTGCTTGATAATAGATTTAATCTCAATAAAAGATTGATAATTAAAAATAAGCTACAGGCAAATAAGAGCTTTGATAGAAAAATAGCTTCACAAATAATAGAGGACATAGTTCTATCAGTTAATGCCAAAAAGAAAGATAAAGTAATATTATACGTTGATAAACTCTCAGCATATTTCAAAGATGTAAACTTAAATAAAGCCACTGTAATAAATATGGTTATGCAAATAATTATTTCATTTAAAGAAGAAATGGAAAATTATAAGATAGATATAAATATAGAAGAAAAATCGGATATTTATAACAGTAAATACCTAGAGGATATAATAAAGTTTTTAAAAAGTTATTTATTAGATGTTATAGAGAAGTTAAGAGAAAAAAGTTCTAAGCTTGAAGATACATCTATGGAGAAAGCACTTATATATATACAAAAAAATTATAAGAAAAATATATCTTTAGGAATTGTTGCAAAAGAGGTGTATTTAAATGAAAGTTATTTAAGTAGAAGTTTTAAAAAGTATAAAGGGATGAGTTTTACAGAATATATAACAAAACTAAGAATGAAAAAGGCAATTGAATTGATGAAGACAGGAAAGAGCATCAATGAAATAGCAAGTGAAGTAGGATATACTGATTATAGAAACTTTTCTTTAAATTTTAAAAAGTATACAGGCTATATTCCAAGGGAATACTTAAAAAAGAGTGATTAAAAAAATTAATCACTCTTTTTTAAATCCTTTTGTAAACTTAAAGCTAACTCACCTTTTTCTAAAGTATAACGAATAGTTTCCATTTTTATATCAGGCACATAGAACATTCTTCTGGTTTCACCATAATATCTCTCATTAAAAAGAGTATCGGTTGATGTTGTATCAGCTTCGGCTCTCTTTATAGCGATAACTAAAAAGTTATTTTCGTAAGTAATAGTTAAATCTTGCTTATCCACACCAGGAATATCAGCATAAACAATAAATTCTTTAGAGGTTTCCAAAACATGAGTCTTAAAGTTTTTTTCATTTTCTAAGATTTTAAAATCTTCATTAAGGTAAACTTTTTCCCATAATACATCAAAAAACTCTCTAGATGTCATTGAATAAGTAGACTTTGTAGAAAGTAGATCTCTCATAAATGAAGCCTCCTTTCCTATTACAACTTTATTTTATGGATGTAATTAAATCATGATACTGTAATGTTATTGGAGTAGTATATAAAACTTAAAACAAGAGCATAATATTAGTAATAAAAGTTTTTAATAAATCTATTGACAGATATAGAAATATAAAATATACTATATTTAAAGATAGTGATAATCATTATCAAGTAAATAATTATTCTTGAATTTAGAACTGGCAAACACACATATTAGTAACAAAGTAAAACTCCTCTTAATATTACTTTTGTTAGGAAAAACCTAGGTACTGGGCATACCTAGGTTTTTTGTTTTATAAAAGTATAAAAAGTAAGTTCAATAAAATTTATCATAAAAGTTTAAAAATAATATAAAAGAAGTAATTGACAAGAATATAATCATAAGATATACTATATTTATAGCAAGTGATAATCATTATCAGGGCAAGAAGTGATTATTATTGAATTTAGAACTGACAAGCACACATATTAGTAACAAAGTAAAACTCCTCTTAATATTACTTTTGTTAGAAGAATCTAGGTACTGGGCATACCTAGATTTTTTTGCATATACAAATATGTTTAGGAAAAACTATTAGAGAATTAAATTAAAGGAGTGATATGTTTGGCTAAGAATAGAAGTATTAATCCAGAAAATCAATCGTTAAAAGATAAAAGTGAACAATCAGCTAATGCTATTAATGGGTTTAATAATAATGGAAATGCAGGAAAACAAGCAGGAAGAATAAATACTAAAGGGAAAAAATAGAGTTTATAAAAGGATATCTTAAAGTTAAGATATCCTTTTGAATGTTATATACGTGATATACCACTTTCTATAGCAGCTTTTTTTACGGCTTCTGCAACTTTATTTTGAACTGTTCTATCGAAAGATTTTGGGATAATATAATCCTCATTCAGTTCATCTTCTGAAATAGCATTAGCTATAGCATAAGCAGCGGCAACTTTCATTTCTTCATTTATATCTTTTGCTCTAACATCAAGAGCGCCTCTAAATATCCCTGGAAAAGCTAATACGTTATTTACTTGATTAGGGAAGTCAGAACGACCAGTACCTATTACTCTTGCGCCAGCTTCTTTAGCGTCTTCTGGGAAAATTTCTGGTATAGGGTTTGCCATAGCAAAAATGATAGAATCTTTTGCCATAGATTTAACCATATCTTTAGAAACTGAATTTGGAGCAGAAACACCTATAAATACATCAGAGTTTTTAATAACATCCTCTAAAGATCCTGACTCATTATTAGGATTTGTTATTTGAGCTAATTCTTCTACAGATGAGTTTTTGAAAGTCATATTTCTATGTATAGCCCCATCTCTATTACAAACAATAATGTTTTTAACACCAGAAGAAAGTAATAATTTACATATAGCAGTTCCAGCTGCACCAGCTCCATTCATTACTATTTTTAAATCCTTAAGATCTTTTTTTACTATTTTTAAAGCATTTAATAAACCAGCTAAGGTAACTATAGCAGTTCCATGTTGGTCGTCATGAAATACTGGAATGTCTAGCCTTTCTTTTAATCTTTTTTCAATTTCAAAACATCTTGGAGCAGAAATATCTTCTAAATTTATTCCTCCTAATGAAGGGGATATTCGTACAATTGTATCTACTATTTCATCAACATTTTTTGTATCTAAAACTAATGGAAAAGCATCTACATTTCCAAATTCTTTGAATAGGATACTTTTACCTTCCATAACAGGTAAGGAAGCTAAAGGTCCTATATCACCTAATCCTAAAACTGCAGTGCCGTCTGAGATTACAGCAATAGTGTTCCACTTTCTAGTATACTCATAAGCAGTAGATGGATCTTTATGTATCTCTTTACATGGTTCAGCGACACCAGGAGTATAAGCTAAACTTAAGTCCTTAGAGTTTTCTATTTTTACTCTTGAGATTATTTCAAGTTTACCTTTTTTTTCTTTATGAAATTTTAAAGACTCTTCATATATGTTCATAAAACACCTCTTCGACATATTTATTATTTAAGTATATTATAAACAAAATTATCGTTATTTCAAAAGATAATTATAATAAATAGTGGTTGAAGCTATATATACTTTATTATTTATATAGCAAAAGCCTATAGTTTCACGAATTTTTATAAACATATGAATATAAATATTCGCTAATTTATTGACCTTAAGAATTTACTTTGATAGTATTGTATAGGGGACAAGTTTAATGCTTATAAATTTTTCCCAATAGTGAATACTAAGATAAAACTCTCTACTTTACTTGGGAGTTTTATGATTAAAGACATATTTTAAGTAGATGAAATAAAGCTAATATTATATATTAGTACATTTAAGGAGGAAATTTATATGTCAGCATTTGTTGTATTAGGTGCTCAATGGGGAGACGAAGGAAAAGGTAAAATGACAGATTACCTAGCAGAAGAAGCAGATGTAGTAGTTAGATTCCAAGGAGGAAACAACGCAGGACATACAGTAGAAGTTGAGGATAGACAATATAAACTTCGTTTGATTCCATCAGGTATATTACACGATGATAAGTTGAATGTAATAGGTAATGGTGTTGTTGTAGATCCTATAGCTCTATTTGAAGAGATAGATTATCTTGAGAGAGAAGGAGTTAAAGTTACTCCAAAGAAACTTATAATAAGTGATAGAGCTCATGTTATAATGCCATATCATAAAGTTTTAGATAAATTAAAAGAAAAATCAAGAGGAAAAAATGACATAGGTACAACTGGTAGAGGTATAGGACCATGTTATACAGATAAATTTGAAAGATGCGGAATAAGAATATGCGATCTTATGAGCGAAACCTTATTTAAAGATAAATTACAACAAAATATAGAAGCTAAGAATCCTTATATAACTAAGGTTTTAGGTGGAGAAGAATTAAGTTTTGAAGAAATAGCTTCAGAATATTTAAGTGTTGCAGAAAGACTAAGACCATACGTACAAGATACATCAGTTAGAGTTTATAATGAGATAAAGGCTGACAAAAATGTTTTATTTGAAGGTGCTCAAGGAATGTTACTTGATATAGATTATGGTACATATCCATATGTTACATCATCAAATACTACAGCTTGTGGAGTTGCTAGTGGTGTTGGTATTGGACCTAATATGGTAACTAATGCAGTAGGGATTGCAAAAGCATATACTACAAGAGTTGGTAAAGGACCATTCCCAACAGAATTAGATAATGAAATAGGAGAATGGATAAGAGAAAAAGGCCATGAGTATGGAGTTAATACTGGAAGATCAAGAAGATGCGGATGGTTAGATCTTGTAATATTAAAAACAACTGTAAGAGTATCTGGATTAACTTCTCTTTGTATAACAAAGATAGATACTTTAGCAGGACTTGAAAAAATAAAAATGTGTGTAGGATATAAATTTGAAGATAAAGTAATAGATTATTTCCCAGCATCTTTAGAAGATTTAGCTAAGTGTGAACCTATATACGAAGAATTTGATGGATGGGATGATTCTGTAGCTGATGCAAGAAGTTATGAAGAATTACCAGAAAATGCAAAGGTATATTTAAAAAGAATAGAAGAAGCTACAGGGACTAGGGTTTCTATAGTTGGAGTAGGTCCAAAGAGAGATCAAACTATAAGAGTAGGCGAAATCTAATTAATTAGCTGTATAAAGCAAAGGAAAAGTGCTTTATACAGCTAATTTTATTTTATGATTTATCTAAATCAATTTCTCTATTTTCCCATATAATTTTTAATATAGCATAAATAGGAACCACTAAAAATGCTCCAGGTATGCCAAAGAGAGTAGCAGCACCTATAACTAAAAATATGTCTGTAAGTGGGTGAATCTTCATAGCTTTAGACATAATTAATGGAACTACGAATCTGCCCTTTATAGTTTGAGCTATCATAAAAACAATAGTTAATTTAATAATCATTGGAATACCTAGAGTAAGAGCAATTATATAGGGAATTATCATGGAAATAAAGAATCCCAAAAATGGTATAAAAGCTAAAATAAATGTTGATATAGCAAATATTAATTTCCCAGGAAAATTTAAAATCCAGTAACCTATAAAAACTAATACTGCAAGGCAAAATGCAACAGATGCCTGACCTGTTATGTAATTAAATAAAGCATCATCAGCCTTATTTATAATTGTTTCAGCTCTTGAATGATTTTTTATAAATGGAAGATTACTTAAAGATTTTTTGAGTTTTTTATCATCTTTTAAAAGATGATAGGTTATTAATAAAAATAAGATTACATTAGCAAATAGATTCCAACCAAAGTCAAGTACAATCTTGAATATACTTCCTATCTTATATATATAATTTTGGCTTTGCTGAAGTAAAGAGGATTTTATATTATCAATATCTATGTAGTTCTCCAACCAAGCATTAATATCATTAAATTTAGTTAAATCAAAGTTTTTAATGGAGTAACTTACTCTATCTATAAGTAAATAAACTTTATTTACAAGGCTTCTTGATATTGATGATACTAATAATGCAAATACTAAACATGATATAAGTAATGATAGAAAAATTGAAAACCTTATTTTAAAACCTTTTTTCAAAAATATATTTCTTAGTGGTCTTATTAAATAATATAAAAAAGCGCCTATGACTATAGGTAGAAATATAGCTATTAAGAGTTTCTTTATTAAAATAATTAATAAGGGAGTTTTAGAGAATAATATTATTAATAAAAGTACTAAGTTATAGATTAATAAATTAATTAGTATGTTTTTTTTATTCATAGTATTGCTCCTTTTAATGTTGTCTTTAGTTAGTATTTACAATAGTTTAGGCAAATATGTTTGTTACAAGTTAAATCCGACCATTTTACTTGACTTTCTTTTAACAAAGATATATAATTTCTTTATGTTAAATAAAATGATAAAAGTGAGGGTGGTATATTATGGTAACTAAAGACATGACAATAGGTCAAGTAGTAAGGGAAAATCCAGATAAAGTAGATGTACTTATGAGTTTTGGAATGGGTTGTGTAGGATGCCCATCAGCTCAAGCAGAAACTTTAGAAGAAGCGGCTATGGTACATGGATTAAATGTTGAAAATTTATTAGAAGCATTAAATAAATAGACATAATTAAAGGCTAACAAGTTAAACTTGTTAAGCCTTTTTGTTTATTGAAATAGGTTTAAGGGAGATCGTTATGGGGAGAGTTTTTGAAAAACAATATGAAATAAATTATTATAATTTAGATAATAGTTTAAAATGTAAAATAACTTCTATATTAGATTTTTTCTGTGATATAGGTATGCAGCAATCAGAAGAGCTTGGTGTAGGGGTGGATTCCTTAACTGGAAGAAACTTAACATGGGTATTTTATAAATACAATATAAATATGAAAAGATACCCTAGATATGGGGAAAAAATAAAAATAATAACAGATCCAATAGGCTTTAAAAAGTTTTATGCCTTTAGAGATTATACAATATTAGATGAAGCCGATAAGATTATAGGTGAAGGAAAGAGCCTTTTCTTTCTAATAGATTTAGCTAAAAGAAGACCTGCTAGAATACCAAGGGATTTGTATGAAGCTTATGGATGTGCGGATGAAATAAAGGATAATCCAACAATAGTAGATCCAGAAAAACTGGAAGAAGATCAATATTTTAGAGAGTTTTATGTAAGACGTAGTGATATAGATTCTAACAAACATGTAAATAACACTAAGTATGTTGAATGGGCTCTAGAAGTTATTCCAGATGAGATAGTTGATGAATATGAATTAGATAATATTAGTATTATATATTCTAAAGAAATCACTTATGGACATATGGTAAAAACTAAATGTTCAGTTCATAATGAAGAAAATGGAGTAATAAAAATTCGTCATTTAATTCAAGATGATGAGGGAAGAGATATTACTCTTATAAATACTTTTTGGAGAAAAAACTAGCAAAAGAATTTAATCTTTTGCTAGTTTTTTAATGCAGTCGCAACTGTATAAGCTGAGCTCCAAGCCCATTGTAAATTAAATCCACCGCAATCTCCATGAACATCTAAAATTTCACCAGTAAAATATAAATTATCAATAATTTTAGACTCCAAAGTTGAACTATTAACTTCAGAAGTATTTATTCCACCTGACGTAACTTGAGCATTGTTAAATCCATTTGTCCCGACGCAAGAGAATTGCCATTTTTTCATTAGAGAAATAATATTTGATTTTTCTGACCAAGTTAAATCACACACTGGTTTATGTAAGTCATTTATTTTAGCTTCTTTTAGGAATATAGGAATTAATTTTTTATTCAGAACACCTATGAGAGAATCTATAACTTTTCTATGAGAAAACATACTAAAATGACCATATATAAAATTTTCAATATCTTCTTTAGATTTATTAGGAAATAAATCTACAACTACGCTAACTTTCTTATCATTCTCTAAGGATTTAGATGCAATATGAGAAAGCTGAAGGATCGGTGGGCCAGAGATGCCGTAATCAGTAAAAAGTACCTCTCCAAAATCACTTCTTATGACAATATCATCAACTAAAATTGAAGCAAGAGCATCAAACTTAATGCCAGACAAAGCTTTTAAGCTAGGATAGTTAAGCTTTAATTGTACTATAGCAGGAAGCGGTTTTATTATGCTATGGCCTAATTCTTTAGCAAGTTTATAACCAGAACCATCTGAGCCTGTTTTTTCAGCAGATTTTCCTCCGCAAGATAAAATAAGTTTATCACAAGAAAACTCACTCAAATCAGCATTATCTGTGGATAAAATAAATTTTTTGCGTTTGTGGATAGATTTAATTTTACAGGAGTTATACACAGGGATTTTTCTATCCTCTAAAGCTAAACGAAAAATATCCACAACGGAAGAAGCCTGAAGAGACTGTGGATAAAGTTTACCTTTTTCTAATTCAACAATAGGTAATCCTAAAAATGAAAAAAAGTTTAAGGTATCTTCTACAGAAAATTTATTTAAAGCTTCAATAAAAAAATTCTCAGTATCACTGTAATAACCTGAAAAGGGATAATCTATATTATTATTTGATATATTACACCTACCATTACCAGTAGTTAAAATCTTTTTTCCGACTCTGTCTGTACCTTCAACAATTGCTACATCTAGCCCAAAATCTTTTAAAAGTATTGCACTCATTAATCCTGATGCACCACCACCAACTACGAGTATATTATGATGAATCATTAGGAAACCTCCTTCACTATATTGGAATAAATAAATTGTATCATTATTGAAATAATATAACTAGAGTTTATATTTATAATAAATTTTATATAAATAAAATTAATGGTAGTATATATTAATAAATAACGAAATTTATTATAATAAAATTATAGAATTAGAAAAAAGGAGATTTTTTTATGAAAGCTACAGAATTATTAAAATATAAAAATTGGGTTGTAATAGGTGACACATTAAATAAAGATAAGTATGCTAGTAAAATACTGAGCAAGTTAATTTCAAGAGGGTATAATACTGAAGGTGTCCATCCTAAAGGTGGAGAAAATATTTATAAAACATTGGGAGATGTACCATATAAAATTGATGTTATAGATTTATGTATAAATCCTTTAAGTGGAATAAAATTTATAGAAGAAGCAAAAGCTTTAGGTATAAAATATATACTAATACAACCAGGAGCAGAAAGTAGAGAAATCTTAAGCTACTGCAAAGATAATGATATTATAGCTATTGAAGGCTGTGCATTAGTAGCTCTTGGCTAAGAAAAGGAGAAGGTCTAATGGATAATGATAAAAACAGAAAAAAAGATAGAGAAAAGTCTAATGCAGAATTAAGAAAAATGAATCCTAAAAATGGTGCTGAAATTGGAGTAATAGATGGAGAAAAGATAGGTCATTACGCGAATTCTAAAGATCATAGTAAATAATATAAAAAAGCTATCAAAAAATGATAGCTTTTTTAAAAGTTTTATTAGAATTATGTTTATAATTAAGATAAAATCAATATTTAAGGCAGTATTTAAAAAAAAATAAAAAAAGTGTTGACACTATTATCAATTTTAGGTATCATATTCATTGTCGGGTCGCAAGATAAGGCGACAATAGATTAAATAATTATGGCCCCTTGGTCAAGC
>NZ_DCLI01000045.1:0-7704 GCF_002320975.1 Clostridium sp. UBA1652 | reverse complement strand
TTTTTATTTGGGCGCATAGCTCAGCTGGGAGAGCACCTGCCTTACAAGCAGGGGGTCACAGGTTCGATCCCTGTTGTGCCCACCAAATAAATTATATGGCTCAGTAGCTCAGTTGGTTAGAGTGCCGGCCTGTCACGCCGGAGGTCGAGGGTTCGAGCCCCTTCTGAGTCGCCACAAAAAAGCTTTAGATTTTTCTAAAGCTTTTTTTTATTTATAATTAGATATGGTGATACGGCAATACAGTAATAATTATCTAATTAGATAATTATTTGATAAAATCAAATAAAGATTTATAAATACAAGAAAGCTAGAATTATAATAGATTATAGCTTCTTGTATCTATCGTAATTCTAGCTTCTATTTTTCTTTAAATTAATTTGTACTCTAATATCATCTCCATAAAATTTATGAAGTTTAAAATTTCCTATAAGCCTAGAACCTATTCTTTCAGTATAGGTTTTTGTTATATCAGTTAAGGTAAGATTTGTTGATATTATCATCTTTTTTTTCCTTAATAGTTTGACATTTAATAAGTTAAATAACTCGGCTATAGAGAATTCTGTTATTTGTTCAGTTCCTAAATCATCTATAATAAGCAAATCACAGTTAATAAGCAATTCTTCTAAGATTTTATTATTATCAAATCTAACTTCCCTAAGATTTTTGATAAGCTCATCAGCTGTTCTATAAACAACTAAAACTCCGCTATCTAAAAGTTCTCTTGCTATACAGTTGGTTAAGTACGTTTTGCCTGTACCTGGATCTCCATAAAACAATAGATTTTCATTATGATGTTTAAAAGAGGGCATATACCTGGTTATTATATCTTGAAATATACTTTCCATATTTTTTCTAGGCGAAAATTTTTCATCGCCAACTCTATGGGAAGAAAATAAAGATAAATCGAAGTTATCAAAATTATTATTTCTAACAGTATCAGATAACTCGGAGTTTTTATAATATACTTCTATAAGTTTACGTTTATAGCATTCACATTGTTCAATTCCTATATAACCGGTATCTTTACATTTACTACACGTATAACGTATATTTAAGTAATTTTGAGGATAACCGTTTTGAACAAGCATTTCATATTTTTTAGCTCTTAAATCCATTATTTTATTCTTTAAGTTTGTAATTACTGGAGCTATATCATCATGATTTTTTAAAATATTCATAGAAAGACTCAAAGATAGTTTTCCTATTTCTTGGTCTATAGCTATAATCTCTGGATGAAGCTCTTGAATTTCTTTTTTTCTAGTTTTAAGGGCATTAGATTCTCTTTCTCTTATTAACTCATAGAGAGATAAAACTTCTGACCTATATCCTTTAATCATCATTATCCCATCCTAATAATTTTTTTTCTAAGGAATCATAATCATAATTTCTTCCTTGAAAATTATCAAACCTAAGCTTAGGTTTTTCATTTTTTTGAGTATACTTGGTTTTATTTGAGTTAGTAGCCTTATAGTTAGCCTCACTCTGTTCTATGTCTTTAAGGGTTTTAAGATTACTTCCATACCATTTAGATAATATCCCATCAATATATTTAAAATCAGAGCGTCCTAATCTATCAAAACAAATTTGTACAGCTTTATATATAACTTCTAGAGAATAATTGTATTTAGTAATCCACTTATCTAAAAGCTCCTCTTGAGGTTTCATGATATCTGTATTTTTAATTCCCAAATAAGAAAGAATACTTCTTATTTTTACCCATTTGTCCTCGGATTTAGTTATATAGCTTTGAGCTGCTTCTATAGTTTTAATATTGTTATCATTCCAAGCAAGAGCAACTTTTTCAATATACCTGGAATCTTTTTTTCCTTTAGATACACAGTATTCAATTAGAAGCAAAATAAGTTCTGATGAAAAACCAAAATCTTTTTGCCAACCTAAATAAGAAGACATTTCTTTAGGAGACAGAGGTCTTCCTATAAGTTTTTCTATATCCTTAAGCATATCTTTAGTTCCACTAGAATTTAAAGCTTCTAATAGACTGAGCTTAGGATTTGTTTCTTCTATTTCCTCTGATAAAGTAGAAAACTCAATACTGTAGTTACCCATTTTGTCTATAGGAACTATTTTTAGTAATCCTTCATCTTGCCAATAATAAAAAGCATTCATAATATCTGACTCTAAAAGATTAAGTTTAGAGGCTATTATAGAAGAACTTACTCCAAGCTCTCCAGATAAAATATATTTAAGCATTAATATATAAACTTTAACAAATTCTCCTCGCGCTTTTGGCATATGTTTTTCAATAAAAATATTACTAATAGGAGTAAAGGTAACAGGTGAATTTTTTAGCATAAAAGTACTCATATATTTATTTACACCTTCCCCATAAATTTAATAACACTCATAAGTGTAAAATCATTATAACAAAGCAGAAAACATCTAACAACTTAATTCAGTATAAAAAAATGTATAGTATTTTTAATTTCGGGAATAGTAGTATTTGTATTTCAAAATTAAAGTAAATGAGGAAATTGCATGGAAGATAGTCTGAAAAATTGTAATAAGGAAAATATTATACTGAAAAGGGTTGTGATATATATATGTTTTATTGTAATTATGCTCACAACATCTATAGGAATAATCACATATAGAGCATATAGTAAAAATAATTTAAATTATTCTGCATATATAAATAACAGACTTATAGGATATGTAGATAATAAAAAAGATTTTAAAGAGTCTATTAAAAGTATAGCTAGTGGGCTTGTAGATCAATACCCAAGCATTAATATAAAAAAATATAAGTTAAGTTTCAAAAAAGTTAAAAAAAGCGAAACCACAATAACTAATGATATAGAAGTTAAAAAAAATGTACTTAAGAGTCTAGAAGGTACAGTTAATACTAATAGATTAATTATAAATGGTATTGAATTTGGATATATATCATCGGAAGAAGAAAAAAAGAGTGCACTAAATTCATTAGTGGGAAAATACTTAAAAGATATAAATGTTGATAAAGACAATGTTTTATCTGTAAATATAAATGGAAGCATAGAACTTAAAAAAGAGACGGTTAATATATCTTCTTTAGATCCATTAGAAATTATTGTTGAAAGACTATATGAAACTAATAAAGGAGATAAACCTATTTTGAATATAGATATAACACTAAATGAAACTGTTAAAGAAGCTATAATGCCAAAAACAACAATATTATCTACAAACGAAATATATTTAGGACAGAGTAAAAATCAAGAAGGCATAGCAGGTGAAAAAGAAGTATTAAAGGAGGTAACATATTCAAATGGTAAGAAGCTAAATGAGAAAAACATATCTGAAAAAGTTATAGTGGAGCCTAAAGATAACATAGTTTATAAAGGTGTAAAAGATCCTATTGCTGGTGGAGTAGCATTTTTAGAGAATCCATCCAGAGGGAGTATTACATCAAACTATGGAGCTAGATGGGGAAAGGTACATAAAGGAATAGATATTGCAGGAAACATAGGGGATCCTATAAAAGCTGCTTTGGATGGAAAAGTAATAGAAGCATATTATAGTAGTTCTTATGGTAATGTTATTACCATAGAGCATGGAAATGGAATACAAACTTTATATGCTCATTGTAGTAAATTATTAGCTAAAGAAGGTCAAGAGGTAAAAAGAGGGGATATCATAGCGAAGATTGGTAACACTGGAAGAAGCACAGGTCCACATTTGCACTTTGAATTAAAGGTAAATGGTAGTGCTATAAATCCTATAAAGTACATAGATTAAGAAAATCCACCGACATCATCGGTGGATTTTTTAATTCATTATCTTAGATAAGTTAATGTACCCTTCACCTCCAAGAGGTTTATCATAAGGGAGTTCTTCGCAAGATAGTTTTAGGAGCGATAATAAGTCACTAAAGGAGAGGTTTGGATTATTTTCAAATATTAGCGCACAAACTCCGGTAATATAAGCACAAGAGCAAGAAGTTCCGCTAAATGTTAAGTATGACTTTTCAAGTTTAGGTGGATAGATCTTTATTCCAGATTTTTCTGGTATATAAGAGACTTCAGTATTTAAAGATAAAATATCTTTAGCAGCCGCCGATAAATCAGGCTTAAGTGTTTTTCCTATAAAACCACAGGAAGAATAGGTATAAGGTTTTAAATCTTTTGTGGTATCTATCCCACCGACCGTTATACAATTATCTAATCTACTAAAACCAATTATACTTTGAGTAATATTGGGTAGGCTTCCAGAAGGAACTATAGGAACTATATTATTGTTAATACATCTTGAGAAAAATTTCGAAAATAAGTCTAAAATTAAGGGGTTGTTCCCTAAGTATTCAAATGGTAGAGATAATAGTTTTATGTTAGTTTCAGATTTCTTATTAATAACATCATCTATAGCCAATAGTATATCAGAAATATAACCTTTCCCTTTTGCATCAAATGATTTATAAACATAAAGTGATGAATTTTCTGCTATGCCTTTAAAAATGTTTTTAGACATATATCCGCTACCACTTATTATTCCAGCTACCATAGTTCCATGCCCATTGTCATCATAAGCATAATTATAGTTATTTATAAAATCCTTAAACCCCGAAATCTTATTCCAAGGAAGCGTTAGGTCTGTATGAGGATAAACCCCTGTATCTATAACACCAATAGATACACCCCTTCCAGTTAATCTATATTTATCTGGAAAGTTTACTCTATTGGCAGTAGAAACGGACATACCACCACATATATGACAAAACTCATCAAAATGTATAGATGATACTTCAGGAAATTCAAGAAGTCTATCGAGACCTCTTTTATTAACTTCAGCAAAGATAAGTTTTTCAGAAGAAATTGAGCCTATATGAATACATTTATAACTATTAAGTTTCTTTTCGATATCTTTTAAAAAGTTTTTGCACTTTATTATGACTCTGAAGCTTTTATATAAAGGTGAAGTATAAACTTGTTTAAGTTGAGGATCTAATTTGTTCTTTAAAGAAAACATTAATAACTCCTTTAAATTAATACACTATATAGTATATTTATATTCCACCAAATTAGATACTATAAATAAAAAGCAGCCTAAGCTGCTTTAAAATTTTGAGACTTCTCCAATATGAAGTACATTAATAGTATTATCATTTAGTGATTTTAAAGAGGTAATAGTCTCATCAAAATTTTCTAAAGATAAAATAAAAGTTTTATAGTGTATAGGAATCATTAATGGACAATCCATCATTTTAAACATTTTATAACTCTCTTCAGGATTACAATGCATTTTAGAAAATCTCTCTGGTTTATAGCACCCCACAGGTAATAGTGCAACATCAGAAGAAATTCCTTTAAAAGCCTCTGTATAGGCGGTATCTCCTGCAAAAAAAACTTTTTTAGTTTTACCACTAATTAAAAATGAATGGCTTTCATTATCTATTCCAAGATAATATCTTCTTCCATCATGATTAGCTTCAAAAGATTTTATAGTTAAATAAGAATCTTTATATGTTTCATTATGGCGAATTACATGAACATTTTTATAACCCAAAAGACTTATTAATCTTTTATAACCTTTTGGAACTATTATTACAGCATCTTTATTAAGTTTTTTTAAAGATGAGAAATTCAAATGATCCATATGACCATGTGATAAAAGAATGTAATCAAATTTTAAATTAGTAATATCCATAGGAATTTCTGCCTGTCGTTTAAAGTATCCCAAATTTTTAGTGATAACTGGATCAGTTAAAATGAGCTTTCCTTCAATATTTATAATTGTAGTTGCATGACCATACCAATATATAGAATTTTCTTCGATTTCTTGACTGTTGGTTAGATAAGGTTTAGTTCTGTATGTTTTTATATTATTTAAAGTGAGTGCGGTAAGAAATTTAATATTTTTTAAAGTATCCATCTATAACCCCTTAATTAAAATTTCCATTTAAAAATTACTATACCTATAATCATTAGAATAATACCTATTATCTCATTAACTCCAAATGTTATCTTGTCAGTATCAAATAAACCAAACGCATCTATAAGAGCGGCGGCTGTTAATTGAGCAACTAATATAATGGCAATTGAGCAGGTAGTACCTAAACTTTTAATTCCCATCATAACTGTGAAGATAATTACTACACCTAAAATTCCACCTAAAAGATATATTTTTTTAGCTGTGGTTATATCTTTAAAACTTCCTTTACCAAAAAAATATGTGATTATTAACGTAACAATAAAAGCACTTCCTTGAACAAAGGTATTAGTTTCCCAAAGACCTATTTTTTCGGAAAGTTTTGTATTAAATACTCCTTGAAAAGACATAGCTACTCCAGCAAGTATAGAAATTAAAACACCTATCATAATATCACCTCTAGAGTAGTATTTCTCAAAATAAAAATTAATATAATTAAAGCTAAGAGAAATTAAAAAGTATCTTTTCTCTTAGCCGTTAACTTTAATTCTATTTAGTAGAAATAAATGAGTGCATTTTTGAGTGATATTTATCATCAATAATACTTTCAGAATAACCTAAGCTGATTCCTAGACTCATAAAATCTTCAAACAATGTTTGATAGTGATCCTTTGAGGGAGAAATAATTATGTCATTTAAATCTATAAATAGATTTAAAAACTGATCACTTAAGCAATCATCATTAGGGTTTAAATCAACTTCTTTTAAGTCAGAATAATTTTTATCCAATCCTATAGTTAATATGTGACTTAAGCAATCAATATACTTTGTCATAATAGCGTCCTTAGAAGGGGAATTATCCTCTTCCTCCCAGTATCTAAAACACTTAGTTTCATTTGCTAGATCACTTAATTTAACATGAAGAGATAAGAGTTTTCTAGCAGTTAACTTATAATCATTAAGAGTTTTATCCATAACTAATAGTTTATTTGCTTCATCTTGTACTTTAAAAAAGTTTTGTAAATTCATTCTATAAATCCCCCTATTCCATTTAGGAACTATGTCTTTTATATTGTACAAAAAGTTTTTGATATTGAAAAGACTGGGTAAACGAATTCAAAGATTTTTCTATAAAAAATTTATGAATATTCTCATAATTAAAATTTAAAAGGTTTTTAATTCATAAGATTTAATAACCATTTCCTTTTTATTATTTATAGGTTTCCATAGTTCAACCTTTGATATTTTAGCTAAATTATAAAATCCTTCAGTTTTAGCAGTACTGCAAGCAATTTCATATTCATTCTTTTTCCACTCTCTTTGGGCAAAGTTAGTATTAGCTAAGGATACATGTAAATCCCAGTTATCTATGTTATCTCTAACACGGAAGCCATGTAGTTTAAGAGTATCATTGACATTTCTAGTTATCTTTTTTATATAACCTTTACTTTCAACCTTAAGATTCACAGATTTATATGGTTCATTAAAACAAAGAATATCTTTAAGCTCAACTTTAAATCTTTTATAAGGTTTAAAAATCTTCGATAGAACAATATCTAATTTTTCTATGTCTGGATCTTCTATTACTTCTAAGGTTATGTGTAATTTAGGTAAATTTCTATATAATTTATATTTTTTTGATAAATTTTTTTGTATAGGCTCTATTTGTTTATAAGAGTCATCATCAAATAATGCAACTAAGTAATATCTCATATTTAACCTCACCAATTGGAATAAATTTAACTATTATTTTAGATTATACCATATTTGAATAATCAAAACACTAGTATAAATTATTTTGTAATGCCAATACTAATTTTGTATGAAAGACCAACTATCAAA
>NZ_DCLI01000078.1:26286-26682 GCF_002320975.1 Clostridium sp. UBA1652 | reverse complement strand
CATATCTAGGGTTCATAATTAAAAGAAATACTCTAAGTATACATCCCGATAGAGTCAAGAAATTCAAAGATAGAATTAGAGAACTTACTCCAAGAAATAGTGGAATAAATCTCGAAACTCTTGTAAAGAGAATGAATCCAGTACTTAGAGGATGGTGTAACTATTTTAGGATAGCTAACTGTGCAGGGATATGTAGAGTATTAGCAGGATGGATTAGAAGAAGACTAAGAATGAAACAGATGAAAGAGTGGAAAACATATAAATCTCTTCATAAAGTTCTTCGTAGAGTTGGATATAATAAAAATCTTAGGAAAATAAGTATGACAAGATGGAGAAATTCAGCCAGTCAGCTAATTAGCAAAGCACTTCCGAATACTTGGTTTGATGAAATCAAAC
>NZ_DCLI01000078.1:0-26153 GCF_002320975.1 Clostridium sp. UBA1652 | reverse complement strand
CTGTGAGAGGAAAGACCTCAGAATTTTATTTTCTGAGGTTCACCTACTCGATTCATTTTTGTTAGTATTATGTTTATTAAGAAGTTAAGCACTTTATTACTGTAGAGGCTTCTTTTCAAGCCTCATTAAATTCATTTTAATTGATAATTATGTCTAATAAGAAGTTAAGTACTTAAATAGAAAAGTAGAAAAGTAGAAAAGTAGAAAAATAGAAAAGTAGAAAAATAGAAAAGTAGTTGAAACTTAAGCTGATTTTATATTAAAAATAAAGCAAGTTTTAAAAATTAGGCATAGTTTTCCATGAGGTTGAGTTATAATTTATATTAAACGGTTTGTTTATTTAAATAAAGATGGAGATGAAGTTTTTGAAGCATTATAAGAAGTATATAGAAAAATATAAAAAACCATTTGTTGTAGCCCTATTTTTTCTATCCATAGAGGCCATCTGTGATCTTATGCAGCCAACTATAATGTCAAAGATAGTTGATGAAGGTGTTGCTAGTAGAAATATGGATTATGTTTTAGTAAATACGCTGATTATGTTTGGAGTAACTCTTATGGGAGCTATAGGAGCTACTATGAGGAGTATAATAGCAAGTCATGTATCTCAAAAGTTTGGGAGAGATTTAAGAGTTGATATGTATGAGAAGATTCAAAGTTTTTCCTTTGATAATATAGATAATTTTGATAAAGCTTCATTAGTTACTAGACTTACTAATGATGTTAATCAGGTGCAGATGTTTGTAAATGGAATGATGAGAGTTTTTGTTAAGGCGCCTATGCTATGTATAGGAAGTTTAATAATGGCTGCTAGATTAAATTTATCTTTATCAGTAATATTTTTAATAATAATTCCACTCGTTATTGGGATAATAATTTTAAATATGAGGATAGGATATCCTAATTTTAGAAAGATACAAAAATCTTTGGATAATGTTAATAGTAATATAAGAGAGTATTTATCCGGGGTCAGAGTTGTTAAAGCTTTTAATAGGTTTAAATACGAAGAAGAACGATTTGGTAAAAAAAATGATGAACTTTTTAATATTTCTACTAAGGCTATGAAGACTATAGCTATATTTAGTCCAACTATTACGGCTACAGTTAATATTGGAATAATAGCAGTGCTTTGGCTGGGTAATATAAAGATAAATAACGGCAGTATACAGGTCGGAGCAGTTATGGCATTTATAAATTATATGACCCAAATACTGTCTTCTCTTATGACCATGACCTTTGTGTTTAATATGTTTGTTAAAGCCAGAGCATCTTCTGAGAGAATAGTTGAAGTTTTTGATCAAGAACCAACTATAGAAAATGGGAATGAAGAGGTTAAAAAGGGAGAACTACAAATAAGTTTTGAAGATGTAAGCTTCACTTATAGTGGGGGAGTTAGAGAAGCTGCGCTTAAAAATATCAGCCTTACTATTAATTCTGGAGAGCTTTTAGGAATAATAGGGTCTACAGGCTCAGGGAAGAGTACTTTAGTTAAATTACTCCTTAGATTTTATGATGTTACTAAAGGAAAGATAAAAATCAACGGAGTTGATATAAAGAATATTTCTATGGAAAGTTTAAGAGATAGGATTTCTATAGTTCCTCAGGCGTCTTTATTATTTACAGGAAGTATAGTAGACAATATAAGGTGGGGGAAGGCTGAGGCTGATATGGCTGAGGTTATAAATTCAGCTTCATTAGCAGAGGCTCATGAATTTATATTAAAACAGGCAGAAGGATATGATACAAAATTAGGTCAAGGTGGAGTAAATCTTTCTGGAGGACAAAAACAGAGAATATCAATAGCTAGGGCGTTAATTAAGAAACCTCATATATTGATATTAGATGATTCAACTAGTGCAGTAGATGTTACTACTGAAAAGAAAATAAAAGAAGGATTAAAGAAGTTCTCAAAAGACTTAGTTACTATAATAATATCTCAAAAAATAACTTCAGTAATGGAAGCTGATAATATATTGGTACTTGATGATGGAGAGATAGTGGGTTTAGGTTCTCATGAGGAACTTATGGATGGTTGCAGTGTGTATAAGGATATATTTAATTCTCAGATTGGGAAGGAGTTAATATAATGGGAGAAAAAAATAAGAAGATAGACGAAATACCTTCCATAAATATATCTGGAAGAAGAACTACAAAAGGCATGGATAGATTTGCTCCTAAAGCTAAACCTAAGAATTTTAAGAAAACTTTAAAAAGGCTTTTTGGATATATTTCTAGTGAGAAAAGATCTCTTGTATTTATATTTAGTTTAATAATAATAGATAGCTTTATAGGACTTATGGCACCATATCTAATAGGTAAAGCTGTTGATTATATGGCAGATTTTCAGGGGACTAAAAATTCAAGTGGTTTAATAATAGTGATATTTGTTTTACTTATTTCTTATATAGTTAGCGGAGGAATAAACATTGTCGAGGGTAGAATCATGGCAAAAATATCACAAGGAATTGTTAGAAAGTTAAGGGTGAATTTATTTTCTAAACTGCATAAGCTACCTATAAGCTTTTTTGATACTCACAGCCATGGAGAAGTTATGAGCAGACTTACGAATGATATTGAAAATGTAAGTAGTACTGTTTCTAGTTCAACAACTCAGTTAATGTCTGGAGTAATAACAATATCAGGGTCATTTATAATGATGCTTATTTTAAGCCCGATTTTAACACTTGCAAGTTTAATAACTGTGCCTTTAGTAGGAGGATTAACAAAAATTATAGCTAGCAAAACTAAGGTTTTATTTAAGAAGCAACAAGTTGAGCTTGGAAATTTAAATGGATATATAGAGGAAACCATATCAGGAATAGATATAGTGAAGGCTTTTAATCGTGAAAAAGAAGCTATGAATTCCTTTAGGGGGATTAATGATAGACTTTGTGAGGTTGGATTAAAGGCTCAGATTTGGTCAGGATTTTTAATGCCTATTATGAATGTAATAAATAATATAGGGTTTATGGCAGTAGCTTCTGTTGGAGGGATACTTGCGGTTAAGGGAATTATAACTGTAGGATTAATAGCCAGTTTTTTAAGTTATTCAAGACAATTCTCTAGACCCTTAAATGATTTGGCGAGTATATTTAATAATTTGCAATCAGCAGTGGCTGGAGCTGAGAGGGTATTTGAAATTTTAGATGAAAATGCAGAAAGTGTGGATAGAGAGGAATCTAAGGAAATAATAAATCCTAAGGGTGAAGTTGTATTCAAAAATGTGAGTTTTGGATATTCAAAAGATATAAGTGTATTAAAAAATATCAGCTTTAGTGCTAAGGAGGGAAGTTCTACTGCTTTAGTTGGAGCTACAGGAGCGGGAAAAACCACAATAATAAGTTTACTTACTAGATTTTATGAGGTTACGGATGGAAGTATATTAATAGACGGAGAAGATATACGTAAATATACGAGAGACAGTTTGAGGAATATATTTGGTATAGTACTTCAAGATACTTATCTATTTAGTGAAAGTATAAAAGATAATATACGTTATGGAAATCCAAAGGCTACAGATGAGGAAATAGAAAAAGCTGCTAAATTGGCCTGCGCAGATAGTTTTATAAAAAGGCTTCCAGAAGGATATGAAACTAAAATTGTAGAAGGGGGAAGCAACCTTAGTCAAGGACAAAGGCAACTTATAACTATTGCTAGAGCTATGTTATCTAAACCTTCTATATTGATTTTAGATGAGGCAACAAGTAGCGTTGATACTCGTACAGAAAAGCAGGTTCAAAAGGGTATGTTAAATATAATGAAGGGAAGAACTAGCTTTATTATAGCTCATAGGTTAAGCACTATTAGAGACGCGGACAATATACTTGTTGTTGGAAATGGTGAGATTTTAGAAAGTGGAAATCATTATGAACTATTAGATAAAAAAGGTGTATATTACAATATGTACTTTAGCCAGTTTAATAACGAAACTAATGATATTTAGTTATGGTGTATGTTATAATTAAAACTAATAAAATACTGTAAGATAAGGGGTATGGTTGATGCGAAAAATGCTAGCTACTGATTTAGATGGAACTTTAGTAGAGGGTTTTGATATTACAGATGATAATATTAAGGCTGTAAAAAAACTAGAAGAACTAGGACACGCTATAGCAATTACTACTGGAAGACCCTACAATGGAGTAGAGTTTTTGAAAAGTAAATATGATATAACAGCTGACTATTTTATTCTACTAAATGGAGCACTTATTTTTGATAAGGATTTAAATCTAATGCATAGCGAGGAGTTAGATTTAAATATATGTGATTCAGTTATAAAGGATTTTAGACATAGAACTACTGGGGTGGCTCTAGAAACTGGATTTACTACTTATATAGTAGGTAAGGGCTTTGAAAATTTTAAGGTTCCTAGCATGAAAAGTATAGAAACCTTAGTAGAGTTAGGTGATGATAAGGTATCCTTACTTTGTTTTGAGTTTGAGGGGAAAGATGCAGCCTATATTAAAGAAGTTTGTGATGATATTAATGAAAAGTATGGGGCATATCTTGTAGCTTATAGAAATACTAGATATATAGATATAGTTAAGGTAGGCTGTTCAAAAGGAAATGCCTTGGAAATGATTATGAAGAAAGAGATAATAGATGCTAGCAGAGTTTACTCTATAGGAGACTCATGGAATGATTTATCAATGTTTAAAGTCGCAGGAAATTCCTTTACTTTTACTAGTTCAGAGGAAAGTTTAAAAGAACACGTAGATTATGTAGTTGATTCAGTAAGTGAATGTATATTAAATAATATGGTATCATAACTTTAAATAGGTATGGTATTAACATATTATTAATGAAATCAGATGCATATTATCAAAAGTATACGGTTAGAATAATAAATTTAAACAAAACAAAAAATAACAGTTGATTTTTTAATAGTATGAGAATATAATATTAACAAGATTTAGTCGAACAACGGTGTTCTACAGAGTTACTTACAAATTTTTAAAAGTATTTCTAGTAGTGCGCCGTTTTATTGCATATGTAATTTTGCAAATAATAAATGCGAAAAGGGGAGTATATTATGGCAAAATATTCTAAAGAGGATATTATTAATATCGTTAAAGAAAATGGTATTAAATTTATAAGACTTCAATTCACTGACTTATTTGGAACACTTAAAAATGTTGCGATAACTGATAGTCAACTTGAAAAGGCTTTAAATAATGAGTGTATGTTTGATGGATCTTCTATAGACGGTTTTGTAAGAATAGAAGAATCAGACATGTATCTTAGACCAGATTTAGATACATTCGTTATTTTCCCATGGAGACCTCAACAAGGTAAAGTTGCAAGATTAATTTGTGATGTTTATAGACCAGACGGAACTCCATTTGAAGGAGATCCAAGAAATATATTAAAGAAAGTATTAAAAGAAGCTGAAGAGTTAGGTTACAGCATGAATGTTGGACCAGAATGTGAATTCTTCTTATTTAATACAGATGAAAAAGGTGAACCTACTACTGTAACTCACGATGAAGCTGGATACTTTGACTTAGGACCAGTAGATTTAGGAGAAAATGCTAGAAGAGATATGAGTCTTGCCTTAGAAGAAATGGGCTTTGAGATAGAAGCATCTCACCATGAAGTTGCAGCAGGACAACATGAAATAGATTTTAAATATGCAGATGCACTTACAACAGCTGATAATATAATGACTTTTAAATTAGTTGTTAAAACAATAGCTCAAAGACACGGAGTGCATGCTACATTCATGCCTAAACCTGTATATGGAATTAATGGTTCAGGAATGCATGTTAATATGTCTTTAAGTAAAGATGGAAAAAATGCTTTTGTTGATGAAAATGGAGAATTAGGATTAAGTAAAACAGCATACAGCTTTATAGCAGGTCTTGTTGATAATATTAAGGGGATAGCAGCTATAACTAATCCTTTAGTTAACTCATATAAAAGATTAGTTCCAGGTTATGAAGCACCAGTTTATATAGCATGGTCTGGAAGCAACAGAACATGTCTAGTAAGAGTACCAGCTTCAAGAGGCGCTGGAACAAGAGTAGAATTAAGATGTCCAGATCCAAGCTCAAATCCATATTTAGTATTAGCTACATTACTTGCAGCTGGACTAGAAGGAATAAAGAAGGATCTTACACCTCCACCATCTGCTGAAAAGAATATATTCAAGATGAATGAAGATGAAAGAGAAGCAGAAGGAATAGATTCGTTACCAGGAAGCTTAGAAGAAGCTATTAGATATATGAAAGAAAGTGAATTGGTGAGAAAAACATTAGGTGAACATGCATTTAATACTTATTTAAAGGCTAAATCCTCTGAATATAAAGATTATGCTATAAGTGTTCATCAATGGGAAATTGACAACTATATCAAGAAATATTAATCAGAAAAAAGGTGAGTTTGCCATGGACTTTCGCAGAGGAATAATTATAGCCTTAAACAATATTGATACAGCTAAAAAGGTAGAGATTATTTTAAGAAATGAAGGATACGAGGTGCTTGGAGTATGTACCTCAGCTAATGATTTAATAAGAAGAGCCATGCAAGAATCTCCTAGCTTAATAATAATGAGTTATAAGCTTTCTGAAATGACAATTATAGATATTAGTAGTAATCTAGGTGATATATGCGGATTCTTGGCTATAGTAAATGAACCCTACAAATCCTTCGTTCAAGAAGAAACGGATATATATTGCATAAGTAATCCTATATCTAAGCCAGTTCTATTAAATGCTGTAGATTTAATCTTTCAAAGTCAAAGAAGAATAATGAAGCTTAGAGAACAAGTTGAGAAGTTAGAACACAGCATTGAAGATAGGAAGCTTGTTGAAAAAGCAAAGGGAATCTTAATGACGAATAAAGGACTTTCTGAAAAGGAAGCTTTTAGATACATTCAGAAGACAAGTATGAATAATGGACAAAAGATGAGTGAAGTTGCAAAGGCAATTCTTGCCCAAGAAACTTAACTTTCTTTACCAGTAAACCCCAACAATTTAACTTATTTTTTAATTGATTTTGCGAGTGCTATATTTTATGATATAGTTACTCGCTGTTTGTTCCTACAATGATATCAAAGGCGATATTAATAAACTAAGGGGGGGCTATATATGCACAAAAATTATCCAGAGAAAATGGGATTATATAATCCTAGCTTTGAGCATGATGCATGCGGAATTGGTGCAGTTGCTAATATTAAAGGAATAAAAACACATAAGGTTTTAGAGGATGCTCTAAATATTTTAATCAACTTGGAACATAGGGGTGGAATAGGTTCAGAAGAAAACACAGGAGATGGTGCGGGAGTATTATTTCAAATACCACATAGATTCTTCAAACAAGAAGCCCAAAAACTTGGAGTAATTCTGCCACAAGCAGGAGATTATGCAGTAGCAATGGTGTTCCTACCTCAGAAGGAAACTATGAGGATAGAAGCAAAAACTCTTTTTGAAGAGACACTTAAAGAAGAGGGGCTTAAATTGTTAGCGTGGAGAAAGGTGCCAGTAAATTCTAAGGATTTAGGGGAAACTGCGCTTTCTTGTATGCCATACATACTTCAAGCAATTGTTGAAAAACCAGAAGAAGTTAATAGGGGTATAGACTTCGAAAGAAAATTATACGTAGTTAGAAGAAAAGTTGAGAAAAAGGCTCTTAAAGATACTTTGCTTCATGGAGAGACTTTCTACATTCCATCTTTTTCTTCTAGAACAATAGTTTATAAAGGGATGCTTTTAGCAACTCAGCTTAAGGATTTCTATAGAGATCTAGGAAATGCTAAAGTAGAATCATCTTTAGCTTTAGTACACTCAAGATATAGTACTAATACATTCCCAAGCTGGGAAAGGGCACATCCTAACAGATATATGATACACAATGGGGAAATTAATACATTAAGAGGTAATGTAAATAAAGTTCACTCAAGAGAAGCAAAACTTGTCTCAAAATACTTAGGTGAAGATTTAGGTAAGGTGTTGCCTATAATAGATCGTGAAGGATCAGATTCAGCCATTTTAGATAATACCTTAGAATTCTTATTAATGAATGGTAGAGACTTGCCAAAAGCTGTAATGATGGCTATTCCTGAACCATGGGCTAAAAATGAAACTATGAGTAAGGAAAAAAGAGATTTTTATGAATATTATGCTACTATGATGGAACCATGGGATGGTCCTGCTGCAATAGTATTTACTGATGGAGAAAAATTAGGTGCAGTTCTAGATAGAAATGGACTTAGACCAGCTAGATATTATGTAACAGATGATGATTATTTAATACTTTCATCTGAAGTAGGAGTATTAGATGTTGAGCCACATAAGGTAGTTGAGAAAAATAGACTAACTCCAGGAAAAATGCTATTAGTTGATACTGTAAAGGGTGAATTAATAGATGATAAGGAATTAAAAGATAAATATGCTAAGGAAAATCCTTATGGAGAATGGTTAAAAGAAAATCTTATAAATATAGAAGACATTGATGATATAGAAGTTAAGGATGAGGCTATAGAACCAGAAGAAAGAGCGAAGCTTCAGAAATCTTTTGGTTATTCTTATGAAGATTTAAAGAATAATATTTTAAAGATGGCAGAAGCAGGGGAAGAAGCTTTAGGCGCTATGGGTATAGATACGCCACTTGCTGTATTATCAGAAAAACCTCAGCCATTATTCAATTATTTCAAGCAACTATTTGCTCAGGTTACTAACCCACCAATAGATGCTATAAGAGAAGAAATAGTTACAGCTACAGATGTTTTCTTAGGTACAGAAAGAAACTTATTAGAGGATGTTAAAGAAAATTGTAGACAAATAAAACTTAGTTCCCCAATATTATCAAATGAAAACTTTCTAAAAATTAAAAATATAAATAGAGAAGGCTTTAAAGTTAAGACTTTAAGTATATTGTTTGATAAAAATAAGGGTGAAAATGCTTTAGAAGAAGCTTTGGAAGGTTTATTTAATGAGGCTGATAAAGCATATGAGGATGGATACAATGTATTAATCCTTAGTGATAGAGGAGTAGATAAAGATAATATTTCAATTCCATCACTACTAGCAGTATCCTCTCTTCATCATCATTTAGTAAGAAAGGGTGCAAGAACATCCTTAGCGCTTATACTTGAAAGCGGAGAACCGAGAGAAATACATCATTTTGCTACGTTATTAGGTTTTGGAGCTTCAGCTATAAATCCATATTTAGCATATGAATCTATAAGAGAACTTATTGAGGAAGAGTTATTAGAAATTCCTTATGAAAAAGGTGTCTACCATTTTAATAAAGCAATACTTAAGGGAATAGTTAAGATATTATCTAAAATGGGTATATCTACTATACAATCTTACCAAGGAGCACAAATATTTGAGGCTCTAGGAATTGCAGACAAGGTAATAGATAAATACTTCACCAATACTATAAGTAGAATTGGTGGAATAGAGATAAAGGATATACAAAAAGAAGCTGAATTAAGACATGCAACTGCATTTGATAAGAGAGGACTTACTCTAGATTTAACTTTAGACTCAGTGGGAAGCCACAAGTTTAGAAGCAATCAAGAAGAGCATATGTATAATCCACTAACAATCCACAAGCTTCAAGAAGCTGCTAAAACAGCTGATTATAGATTGTTTAAAGAATATACTTCTTTATTAAACCAAGAGGAAAGTACATTAACATTAAGAGGATTAATTGATTTTGATTACTCAGGGGTATCAGTACCTTTAGATGAAGTAGAGTCAGTGGATTCAATAGTTAAGAGATTTAAAACTGGTGCTATGTCTTATGGTTCTATATCTAAAGAAGCACATGAAACTTTAGCTATAGCTATGAACAGATTAGGTGGAAAATCTAATACTGGTGAAGGTGGAGAAGATCCAGAAAGATGGATACTAGATGAAAATGGAGATTCTAGAAATTCAGCTATAAAACAAGTAGCATCAGGTAGATTTGGAGTTACTTCAGAATACTTAGTAAATGCTAAAGAATTACAAATAAAAATGGCTCAAGGAGCAAAACCAGGTGAAGGTGGGCAACTTCCAGCTAGTAAGGTATACCCATGGGTTGCTAAAACTAGAAGATCAACTACAGGGGTTGGTTTAATATCGCCACCACCACACCATGATATATATTCAATAGAAGATTTAGCACAGTTAATATATGACCTTAAAAACTCTAATACAGGAGCAAGAGTATCTGTTAAACTTGTTTCTGAAGGTGGAGTTGGAACTATAGCAGCTGGAGTTGCTAAAGGTGGAGCAGATGTTATTCTAATATCAGGTTATGATGGAGGAACTGGTGCATCACCAAGAACATCTATTCAACATGCAGGATTACCATGGGAACTTGGACTTGCAGAAGCTCATCAAACTCTAGTTATGAATAACCTTAGAGAAAGAGTAGTAGTTGAAGCTGATGGTAAACTTATGACTGGTAAAGATGTAGCTATTGCAGCTTTATTAGGTGCAGAAGAATTTGGATTTGCTACAGCTCCATTAGTAGTTATAGGTTGCGTAATGATGAGAGTATGTAATTTAGATACATGTCCAGTAGGTATAGCAACTCAAAATGAAGAGCTAAGAAAAAGATTTGCTGGAAAGCCTGAATACGTAGTTAACTTCATGAGATTCATAGCTGAAGAGTTAAGAGAATACATGGCTAAACTTGGCTTTAGAAGCATCGATGAAATGGTTGGTAGATTCGATAAGTTAAAAGCTAAGGAAGATGTTAAAGGATGGAAAGCAAAGAAGGTTGATATAAATTCAATCATAAATGCTCCACAATTAGAAAAAGGTAAGGCTATAAGCTTTAAGGCAGACAAAGCTTATTCTCATAAATTAGATGAAGTTTTAGATAGTGAATTATTCTTGAAGTTAGCTAAAGATGCCTTAGAGAATGGAAATAAAGTTGATATAGAAGTTGATATAACTAATATAAATAGAACCTTAGGAACTATATTAGGTTCAGAGATAACTAGAAAATATGATTCTCAAGGACTTCCAGAGGATACTATAAGTATAAAATGTAACGGATCTGGAGGACAAAGTTTTGGTGCCTTTGTACCTAAGGGACTTACTTTAAAAATAGAAGGAGATTCTAATGACTACTTAGGTAAGGGATTATCAGGTGGTAAGCTTGTAGTTTATCCTTCAAAAGATAGTAAGTTTAAAGCTGAAGAGAATATAATAATAGGAAATGTTGCTTTATATGGAGCAACTTCTGGAAAAGTATTTATAAATGGTATAGCAGGAGAAAGATTCTGTGTAAGAAACTCTGGAGCTACGGCAGTAGTTGAAGGAGTAGGTGATCATGGTTGCGAGTACATGACTGGGGGTAGAGCTGTTATCTTAGGATCAACAGGACTAAACTTTGGTGCAGGTATGAGTGGTGGAGTTGCTTATGTTCTTGATGAAGATGAAAGCTTTAAAAACAAAGTTAACTTACAAATGATTGCAGTAGAAGAGTTAGGTGAAGAAGATATAGAAGAGCTTAAAGGTTTGATTGAAGAACACGTAGAAGCTACTGGATCTAATAAAGGAAAATCAATATTAGAAAACTTTAATGAGTTTTTACCTAAATTCCATAAGATTATGCCTCACGACTATAAGAGAATGCTTTCTATTGTAAAAGAGAAAGAAAAGCAAGGGCTTAAAGGTGAAGAAGCTTTAATAGCTGCATTTTATGAAAATACTAGGATTAACAAGTAGGAGGGAGGAAGTATTATGGGAAAACCAACAGGATTTTTAGAATTTGAAAGAGAAGAAGGTAAAAACATTGATCCTATAGAAAGGTTGGAAGGCTTCGAAGAATTTCATAAACTCCTACCTAAGGAACAACAAGAAAAGCAAGGTGCAAGATGTATGGATTGTGGAATACCATTTTGTCAATCAGGAATATTGATAAATGGTATGGTTTCAGGATGTCCTATAAATAATCTTATACCTGAGTGGAATGACCTTATTTATAGAGGAAAATGGAAACTAGCACTTAAACGTCTTTTAAAGACAAATAACTTTCCTGAATTTACAGGAAGAGTATGTCCAGCACCATGTGAAGCGGCATGTACAGCAGGTATAAACGGACCAGCTATTACAATAAAAGAGAATGAAAGATCAATTATTGATAGAGCATTTGAGGAGGGTTTAATAAAACCAGAACCTCCAAAAGTAAGAAGCGGTAAAAAAGTAGCTGTAATAGGTTCAGGTCCAGCAGGACTTGCAACAGCTGACTCATTAAATAAGAGAGGTCACAATGTAGTTGTGTTTGAAAGACACGATAGAATAGGTGGACTTCTTATGTATGGAATTCCAAACATGAAGCTTGATAAATCTGTTATAGATAGAAGAGTTAACTTGATGAAGGAAGAAGGAGTAGAATTTGTAACTAATGCTAATGTAGGAGATGACTATAGAGCAGAAGATATTCTAAATAACTTTGATGCTGTAGTTCTAGCTACAGGTGCTTCAAATCCAAGAGATTTAAAAGCACCTGGAAGAGAGCTTAATGGAATACATTTTGCAGTAGATTTCTTAAGAGCTAACACTAAGAGCTTATTAGATTCTAACTTAAGCGATGGCAACTTTATTTCAGCAAAGGACAAAAATGTAATAGTTATTGGTGGTGGAGATACTGGAACAGACTGTGTGGGAACTTCATTAAGACATGGATGTAAATCTCTTGTACAATTTGAAATTATGAATAAACCACCTTTGGAAAGAGCTGATAATAATCCATGGCCACAATGGCCAAGAATTCTTAAAGTTGATTATGGTCAACAAGAATTTGAAGCAAAATATGGAGAAGATCCTAGAAAATATGCTATAAATGTTAAGAGTTTTGAAGGAGATAGCGAAGGAAATCTGACAAAGGTTAACACTGTAGATGTTAAATGGGAAAAAAATGATAAAGGTGCTTTTGTTCCTGTAGAAGTACCAGGTAGCGAAAAGGAATGGAAAGCTGAGCTAGTATTATTAGCAATGGGATTCTTAGGAACTCAAGACTATGTTTCAAATGCTTTCGGAGTTGAATTAGACGCAAGAACTAATGTTAAAGCAGGTTATGGAAACTTTAGAACAAATGTAGATAAAGTTTTTGCAGCTGGAGACTCAAGAAGAGGTCAGTCCTTAGTAGTATGGGCTATAAATGAAGGTAGAGCTGTAGCTAAAGAAGTAGATAGCTATTTAGCAGAATAATAAGTAAAGAGAGAAATCTAAATTTTATGATTAGATTTCTCTCTTTTTTAAATTATATAAAAATAAACTCAATAAAAGATTAAATAATGTAGCATATTTTTATTGATTATGTAAATAAATGATGAATTATTGATTAATAGGACGAGCTTTGTTAATATATAATTAAGTAATTTGATATGGCAAAGGAGCTAAAAAAATGAAAAATATTATTCCGGAAATTTTTGTAGATAACTGCAAAGAGGCATTAGAGTATTACAAAGAGATCTTTGGTGGAGAAATAAAAAATGTTCAATTAGCTGACGGAAACCCTATGTTTAAAGGTAAAGAGGGTAAAATCATTCATTCTGAGTTACATATTAATGAAAACTGCATAATATATTTAGTTGATATATTAAGTGAAGAACACGATAGTAAAAACGTAAATATATTACTTGAATTAGAAAATGAAGAAGAAATAAATAAAATATACGCACTATTAAAAGACAAGGGAACTGTAAAGTTTGAATTACAAAAAACTTTCTGGGGAGCTTATCATGCCGTAGTTACTGACATAAACGGAATCATATGGGGATTAAATTATTCTAATAACTAAAAAAGAAATGCATTGTAGAATTTTACAGTGCATTTCTTTTTTTATTACTTGACAAAAGCATGTGAAATTTGATAATATACTTACATAAAGTAAGTGAAAACAATTATCAATTATGTTCATAAAGGAGATAGAAATGAGTAAAGTATTATATATTAAAGGAAACGCACAATTAGAGGAAAAATCAAAGTCATTACAAGTAGGAAAAATATTTTTAAATGAGTATAAAGGGGCTAACCCAGAAGATGAAATCATAGAGATTGATTTATATGAAGATAATATACCAATGTTAGATAAAGAAGTGTTTAATGCATGGGACTCTTTAGCTAAAGGTGAAGCTTTTGAAAGTCTATCAGAAAGTCAAAAGAATAAAATAATAAGATTAGGTGAAATAGTTGATCAGTTTATGGAAGCAGACAAATATGTATTTGTAACACCATTATGGAACTTCTCAATACCACCAATGGTTAAAGCATATATAGATGCTATATGTATAGCTGGAAAAACATTTAAGTATACTGAAAATGGACCTGTAGGTTTATTGAAAGGTAAAAAGTTATTAAACATTCAAGCTAGCGGAACTAAATTCTCTGAGACACCAATAGAAAATCTTGAGCATGGTTCAAACTATATTAAAGTAGTAGCAGGCTTTGTAGGAATAGAAGATGTTAGTGTATTCCATGTTGAAGGAATTGCTCAAAATCCTGATAGAGCAGAAGAAATATTTGATAAAGCGAAAGCAGATGTTGTTGCAGTAGCTAAGAATTTCTAGGATAATTTTTTAAAAAGGCATTCGTAAGGATGTCTTTTTATTATATAAAATAATAAATTACATATACTTATAGAAAGGTATTGACAATGGAATTAGTGATGATATAATAACATTAATAAGAGTAATAAATAACTCTTAAAGAGTTATTGAAAATCATAGGAGGGTATTATGATAGTAACAACAACTAATAATATTGAGGGAAAAGTAGTAAAGGAGTATTTGGGAGTAACATTCGGAGAAGTAATCACTGGAGTAAACTTTGTAAAGGACTTTATGGCAGGAATAAGGGACTTAGTAGGTGGAAGATCTAAAACATATGAAGATGAGCTTATAAATGCTAGAAGAGAAGCTATGGAAGAGCTAAAGAGAAGAGCTGCTTCAATGGGTGCAAATGCAGTTATAGGAATTGATGTAGATTATGAGGTTTTAGGAGCTAGTTCAGGTATGTTAATGGTAACAGTTTCTGGAACTGCGGTAATAGTTGAATAGATTAATATAAGTTAGAAATAATAAAGTCAGAATGATATCATTCTGGTTTTATTTTTTTTATTGACATTGAAATACAAAAGTTATAAAATTTAATTGTACACAATTTAATTTTATAAGGAGAGGTTGGTTAGGATGAATATATATGATTTTAAAGCTGTAGATTCAATGGGAAAAGAGAGAAATTTTGAAGAGTTTAAGGGTGAGGTGTTATTAATAGCTAATACTGCAAGTAAATGTGGGTTTACGCCTCAATATAAAGAACTAGAAGAATTGCATAAAAAATATAAAGATCAAGGGTTAAAAGTTTTGGCATTTCCTTGCAATCAGTTTGGAAAACAAGAGCCGGGTAGTAATGAAGAGATAAAGAACTTTTGTGAAATAAACTATGGAGTAACCTTTGATGTATTTGAAAAAGTTGATGTTAATGGAGAAAATACTCATCCTGTATTTAAATATTTAAAAGAACAAACAGGTGGAATATTAGGAAAAAGCATTAAGTGGAACTTTACTAAGTTTCTAGTAGATAAAAATGGTAATGTTATTGACAGATATGCACCAACTACAACTCCATTAAGCTTAGAAGGAAAGATAAAAGAATTACTTTAGAAAATAGATATAGATTATACGGATGATGCAGAATTAATTAAAATTAGTTTTGCATCATCCTTATTATTTTAGCCACCTAAGGTTATATCTTGAGTATCATACCAATTTAATGCGTCATATATATGATCAGTTTTAAAATTAGGCCAATAATCATTTATTATATAAAAATCAGAGTAAACAGACTGAACAGGAAGAAATCCACTGAGCCTCCTTCTTCCACCCCATCTTATAATTAAATCAATTCTAGATATTTCAGATGAAGCTAAAGAATTTATTATCTCTGAAGTTTTTTTACTTCTACTTTTATCTGTTAGGCAATAGTTTAGATCCCAACTCCATCCATAATTAATAAGGAAGTTTACATTAATAAGTCCATTTCCAAAATTAACACGCTTATTAGCGTAAGGAAGCAATTCTTTAGGGAAAACAGGTGAATCACTATTTCCAACAACTAATATATTAGCATCTTTATTAACTAGAGAAAATACCGCGTCTACACATGCTTTTTGAAAAGCTTTGGTTTGAGAAGATGGTCTTTTAGTATTATCAGTTGTAAATCCATAAAAGGTTAACTCTTTAACTCCTAAGCTTAAGCAAGTATCATATAATTTAATACCAGGTTCAACACCAAACTCATAACCTTCATGTTTTTCTTTATTATTACTTTGAGCCCAACGTCTATTTCCATCAGGAATAATTCCAATATGAGAAGGAATTCTTTTGTAATTTTTATTGTTCATAATATACTTCCTTTCATGTCGTATATATGAAATTATTTCCTAATTATCTTAAATTATTACTTAACTAATCTCAAATCCTTTAAAATAAAAACAAAAAAATCTTTTACTCCTTCAATATCTTCTTTTATTGTACTATCTTCTTCGCTAGTTAAATATCCGTTTATGTACATACCTAAAAATAAAAATAATATTGATAGGTTGATATAGATATCCTTAAAATCAGCTATAAATAAATTACTTATACCTATAAAATCTAAACTTCCTCCATAGAATACCTTATCTATTAAGGAACATAAACATCCTGCTATTAAGAAAACAAAACACATATCACCCCAAAAATCTTTATTTCCTTTGAAACTATAATATCTATAAATCTCAATGAAAAAAAGTAGGGCTAGAACATTCAGTACAATTAATAAATTAAAGCTTACACCTGCACCAAAACGTGCATTTAACCAAGAACCTTCAGTATTAATTATAGGTGAAAAGTATAAAAAGTCTTTTATAATAGTAAATTCTTTATGGAAAAAATATAGTTTAATGATAAGTTTGAGACCTTGATCAATTAAAAATATTATTCCAAATATTAGCAAAAGGACTTTAGCTGAAAAGCCATTTTTGTGATTTATACCTATTTTATATATTATATAACCTGTTAAAGCGAATAATATCGTTATAAGAAGATTCATAACAATACTGTAGGAATCGGTTAATCTTCCAGTTACTAGTTCAAATAAAAAATAGGCAAGCCACATTACAGGCAATACACCTATTGCTATAAGTTTTTCTTTTTTCATAAAAAATCCTCCCATTTATATCTTACGTTCTGTTAAGTTATATGAACATTGCTCTTCTCAATCCTAGGAAATACAATAAGTTTGACTAGAACTAAATGTCCCCCTTGAAAGGAGAAGCGCAATGAACAAAACAAAAGTAAAATGTCCTCGTTGTAACTCTGACCAACTATATAAGTTTGGTTTAGATAAGCAGGCTAATCAAAAATATCAATGTAAAAAGTGTAAGCGACAATTCGCACCTGACTCCGTCAGAAAGCGGGTAACATCTAAATATCCAAGATGTCCAAAGTGTGGTAAAGCAACTTTCTTGCATCACATCTATAAACACTATAATCGTTATAAATGTGGTAATAAGAAGTGCAATCATGTCATTGTTCATCACCATAACCTAAATATAGATGATGCCTCCAGTGAAAACCTAACCGGTTCCCTTTCTATGAAAGGTATGCGTTTTCCACTCCATACTATTTTGACTGCATTAACTTTATATTTTTTAAACAACTCATCAACAAGAACTATTTCACAGTTTCTTTTCGTAACTTCAAATATAAAGGTTTCTCATGTCACAATAGCTAGTTGGACTCAAAAGTTTGCACCTTTTTTCAAACAAAAAGCTGATAAGTTTAAAGAGCAGCTAGATCTCCAATCTGACGATTGGCATGCTGACGAAACAGTGGTGTTTATAAATGGTGAACGCTATTATTTATGGTTAGCTATTGACTCTGAAACGAGATTTATTTTAGCCTCTCATCTAACCAAATCACGTAGTGAGGATTCAGCATTTACACTAGTAAACCAAGCTAAACAATTTGGAATGCCATCAAACTTTATAACTGATAGACTACCTTCATATAACCAAGCTGTAGCGAAGCTATTGGGCGAAAACAAGCATGTGCCTGTTGCTCCTATGTCTAGCGACATATCAAACAATTTAATTGAGTCTTTTAACAAAACATTTAAAGCTTGGTATAAAGCTAAAAAAGGGTTTAACTCTTTTGAGAAAGCAAATAACTTAATATACTTATTTGTCTTTCACTATAATTTCATTAGGCCTCATGGTTCATTAAATAATCTCACACCTGCTGAAGTTGCAGGCTTCGCTAGCAATAGCATTGCTCGTAACTCTTGGTTTGTCGCTGCTTAATCTCAACTTAATATTTTTGATTAACCTGCAAAAATCTAACTTTTTGTAGGCTTATTTGCCATACAAAAATTTATTCAAACTTATATAATTTTCAAAGAACGAGTAATTCTACGAAATGTTAAGCTGTTTTTTCATAACAACCTAACAGAATCATATCTTATGATATTATATCACAAATCACTAAATGGATATATTAAAACAGTTAAAGGATTTTAGGTAGAAATTTTCAGAAAATTGAGATATTATAGGATTATATAGGAATAATATAGGGTATAAAAGGAGTGCTTAAATATGTTAACAATGTATGCAATATCAGATTCTATAGGTGAAACTGCAGCACAAGTAGCAAATGCAGCAGCAAGTCAGTTTAAAGAAAAAGTTGAAGTTAAGAGAATACCATATGTAAAGACATTAGAGGATGTAGATGATGTTATAAAAACTATAGATGCTTGTTGCGATCAATGTATGGTCATATCTACGGTTATAACAGTAAATGTAAGAGAATTTTTGACTCAAAAGTGTGTAGAGAGAAATATTAATATAATAAATGTATTAGGTCCTATAATAAATGTAGCATCAAATATAATTAATACCTTACCGGACTACAATCCGGGAGCTATGTGGAAAACTGATGAGGTATATTTCAAGAGAATTGAAGCTATGGAATTTGCAATGCAATATGATGATAGTAAGGATTATAGAGGCTTAAAAAATGCAGATGTTGTATTATTAGGATTATCAAGAACCTCAAAAACTCCTTTATGTATGTACTTAGCAAACAAAGGCATAAAAGCTATAAATATACCATTAGTTCCAGAGGTAGGAGTTCCAGAAGAACTTTATCAAGTAGATAAGAAAAAGGTTTTTGGATTAACTATAAATCCACTTCAACTTATTGAAATAAGAAAAAGAAGATTAGATAAATTTCATAGAATATCCTCAAGTATAGAATATGCAGGGGATGCAAGAGTTTTAGAGGAATTTGAATTTGCAGATAAAATAATGAGAAAAGTTGGTTGCAAAACTATAGATGTTACACAAAGAGCCATAGAGGATACAGCATTAATAATAATGGATTATATAGGTCATAACAGAAATAAATAAAAAGAATTTAATAGTCAAGAGTCGTAATATAAGACTCTTGGCTTTTTTTTATGTGCAAAAAACAGAAAATATTGTCTATTCTAAATATTGATAATATTCTAACAATTTATATTGTATACATATGGAAGAGGGTGTAAAATTAAGATATCATTGTTAAATTATTAGCATTAAATAATGAAAGGAAGAAACAATATGTGTGATTGTAAGACAAGTTCTAAATTCAAAGATCTGGACAGATTTATTGAAACACAAAATAGCGATGAAGCTGCCCTAATACCTGTACTTCATAAAGCCCAAGAATTATATGGTTATGTCAGTGAAGAAACTCAAGTATTTATTGCAAAAAGATTAGGTATTCCGCCATCACAAGTTTATGGAGTTGTTACATTCTACTCTTACTTCTCAACAAAACCTAAAGGAAAATTTGTTGTAAGTGTATGTACAGGAACAGCGTGTTTTGTTAGAGGTGCGGGAGATATACTTCAAGAATTTAAATCCCAGCTGTCTATTAAAGAAGGCGAAACTACCGAGGATGGTCTTTTTACATTAGATACTTTAAGATGTGTTGGTGCATGTGGAATAGCTCCTGTAGTATCTATTAACAATAAGGTATATGGACACTTTTCTAAATCAGAAGTAATAAACATTCTAAAGAGTTGTGAGGAGTTTGATAAAGATGGAGATCATAAACAATTATAGTGAATTAATTGATTTGAAAAATAAATACGCACATAAATTAAACTTAAGAAAATCAAGAGGAATGAGAACTGAATTAGTAAAAGAAAGAAACATAATGGTTTGTGGAGGGACAGGCTGCAAATCATCTGGCTCAGATGAAATAATAAATGCACTTAATGAAAATATAGAGAAACTTGGTCTTAAAGACAGCGTTAAAGTCATAGCTACAGGATGTTTTGGATTCTGTGCTAGAGGCCCAATTATGCATATACAACCAGACAATATATTTTATACTCAGGTAACAGAAAAAGATGTTCAGGAAATAGTTTTTAGTCATCTATTAGAAGGGAATATAGTTCAAAGATTATTATATGAAGATCCAGAAACAAAAATAAAGTTGTTGTCTCAAGAAGAAATGCCATTTTATAAAAAACAAAATAGAATCGCACTAAGAAACTGCGGGATAATAGATCCTGAAAACATTGAGGAAGTCATAGCTAGCGGAGGATATCAAGCACTTGGGAAAGCTGTATCGGAAATGACTCAAGATGAAGTTATTAATGAGGTGAAAATATCAGGGCTTAGAGGTAGAGGAGGCGGAGGTTTCCCTACAGGCAGGAAATGGGAAGCAACAAAAAGAGCTAATAATGATACAAAATACGTAATTTGTAATGCTGATGAAGGTGATCCAGGCGCATTTATGGATAGAGCTATATTAGAAGGTGATCCACACAGTGTAATAGAAGCTATGGCTATATGCGGATATTCTATAGGATCAAGCAAGGGATTTGTATATATAAGGGCTGAATATCCTTTAGCTGTTCATAGATTAAAGATTGCTATTTCACAAGCAAAAAATGCAGGCTTATTAGGAGAAAATATATTAGGAAGTAACTTTAACTTCGATATTGAAATAAAATATGGAGCTGGAGCCTTTGTATGTGGAGAGGCTACTGCCTTAATACATTCTATAGAAGGAATGAGAGGGGAACCTACAATGAAACCCCCTAGAACTTCAGAAAAAGGATTGTGGTTAAAACCGACTTGTGTAAATAATGTTGAGACATTTTCAAACATAGCTCCTATTATAAATAACGGAGGTTCATGGTACGCATCTATAGGAACCCCAAAATCTACAGGAACTAAAGTTTTTGCTTTAGCTGGGAAGATTAATAATGTGGGACTTGTTGAAGTGCCTATGGGAATAACTTTAAGAGAGATAATATATGAAATAGGTGGAGGAATAAAAGATGGAAAAGCTCTAAAAGCAGTACAGAGTGGAGGTCCATCTGGTGGATGTATACCTGCATCTTTAATTGACACGCCTATTGAATATGAAACTCTATTAGAAATAGGTTCAATGATGGGTTCTGGTGGAATGATCGTAATGGATGAAGATAACTGCATGGTAGACATTGCAAAATTCTACATGGAATTTATAGTTGATGAGTCCTGTGGTAAATGTACACCTTGTAGAGTAGGTAATAAAAGATTACTAGAAATACTAAATAGAATAACTGATGGTAAAGGTAGTAGAGAGGATCTAAGTGCATTAAGAGATTTATCAGAAATAATTCAAGATACATCCCTATGTGGACTTGGACAATCAGCTCCAAACCCAGTATTAAGTACTATGAATTATTTTACTAATGAATATATGGATCATATAGTTAATAAAAAATGTGCGTCTAAGGTTTGTAAAAACTTGCTTACTTATACAATAGAAGATAATTGTATTGGCTGTACTAAGTGCGCTAGAAATTGTCCTGTACATTGCATTAAGGGTAAGGTTAAAGAAAAACATGAAATAGATATAGATAAGTGCATAAAATGTGGAACTTGCTTTAATGAATGTCCAGTTAAAGCGGTAATAATGGTATAGGGGGAAGTATTATGGATAAAGTAAAAATTATTCTTAATGATAAAAGCATAGAAGTAGAAAAAGGTACAATGCTTCTAGATGCTGCTAAAGAATTAGATATAACAATACCTACATTATGCCATATGGTTATGCAAGATGGTGAAACAAAAAATTGTAAAGGTACCTGTAGAGTATGTATGGTTGAACTGGAAAACAGAAAGAAGCTAGTCCCAGCATGTTGCACTGAGGTTTCAGATGGGATGGTAGTTAGAACCAATTCTCCAAGAGCATTAAATGCTAGAAAAATGATGATTGAGTTACTATTATCAGATCACCCAACTGATTGCCTTGAATGTGTTAAAAATGCTAACTGTGAGCTTCAAAAATTAGCAGCAGATATGGGTATAAGAAAGATAAGATATAAAGGTGAAATATCTATGCATAAACTAGATTTAACCTCACCTGCAATAGTTAGAGATATGTCTAAATGTATATTATGCAGAAGATGTGTTACAGCCTGCAACGATGTTCAAAAAGTTAATCTTCTTACAACAATAGGAAGAGGATTTGATTCCGTAGTATCAACCTTCTTTGATGAACCATTAACTGAGTCTAACTGCACTTTTTGTGGACAATGTATAGCTGCATGTCCAGTAGGTGCATTAACAGAAGTTCAAACTTATCCAAAGGTTTGGGAGATGTTAGATAATAAAGAAAAGTATGTAGTAGTACAGACAGCGCCAGCAGTAAGAGTAGCCCTTGGAGAAGAATTCAATTTAGAACCAGGAACTATAACCACATCTAAGATGGTTGGAGCATTAAAAGCTTTAGGCTTTGATAAGGTGTTTGATACTAATTTTGCAGCAGACTTAACTATAATGGAAGAGGCAAATGAGTTTATTCATAGATTAGAGAAAAATGAAAACCTACCACTAATAACAAGCTGTTGCCCAGCTTGGGTAAAATTTGCAGAAATAAAATTTAAAGAAAATATGAATTTAATATCAACTTGTAAATCTCCACATCAAATGCTAGGAGCAGTAACTAAAACTTATTTAGCAGAGATGCTTAATATAAATCCAGAAGATATAGTTGTTGTATCTGTAATGCCTTGTGTTGCAAAAAAGAATGAGGCAGATAGAGAAGAAATGATGATAGATAACATGAAAGATGTAGATCTAGTTATTACAACTAGAGAATTAGCTACAATGATAAAAGAAGCAGGATTAGATATAAGAAATATAAAAGATGGTGAGTTTGATAATCCCCTAGGCGTAAGTTCAGGAGCAGGCGTTATCTTTGGAAGCAGCGGAGGCGTTATGGAGGCAGCTCTTAGAAGTGCATATGAATGGATTACCAAAGAAACTTTAGAAAATGTGAATTTTAATGAAGTAAGAGGAATTCAAGGAGTAAAAGAAGCTACAGTTAACATAGCTGGAAAAGAGATTAATATAGCAGTAGTAAACTCTCTTAAAAATGCTGAAAAAGTAATGAAGGATATAAATGCTGGAAACTCAAAATATCAATTCATAGAAGTTATGGCCTGCCCAGGAGGATGTATAGGTGGTGGGGGACAACCTTATATAAAAGGAGATAGAGACATTCTTAAGAAGAGGATGGAAGCCATATATAAGGATGATTTAAATCACGAACGCAGAAAATCCCATGAAAATGAAGCAATATTAAAACTATATGAGGACTACCTAGGAGAAAAAGGAGGCAGTAAAGCCAAGAAAATATTACACGTACACTATACTAAGTAAACAATAAAGAGCTGTAGCTTTGTGCTGCGGCTCTTTATTGTTTTTAACCTATGCCATGTAGGAGCTCCTTCTCAAGCCTCATTAGACTCATTAAAATACTATGTTTATTAAAAAGTTAAACACCTTGTTGCTGTAGAAGCGTTCCTCAGCTTCATCAGAGTCATTAAGACTAAGAATAGCTTTTTATTATGTTTAATAAAAAGTTAAAAAGTTAAATGCTTAAAAAGAAAAACATTTAAAAAGAAAAACAGTTAAACATTTAAAAAGTTAAAAAGTTAAAAAGAAAAACATGCTAGAAAAGGAAATAGGTTTTTTATCAAAAATAAATATATTTCATATATAAATAGTAGAAGAGTGATAAAAGTGGCTATAATTATAAGTAAGGGATAAGTTCTAAAAGAGAGGAGGAGACACATGAAATTAGGATTGGTATTTGCAGGGGGAGGAGCTAGAGGCTCTTATCAAATAGGCGCATGGAAAGCGCTAAAAGAGTTAGGCATAGATAAATACGTAAAAGGAGTATCAGGAACATCTATAGGAGCACTAAATGCAGTTATGTATCTCCAAGGGGATATAGAGTTAGCTGAAAAAGTGTGGCTAAGCATTTCAAAAGATAAGGTTCTACCAACAGGAAATATAGATTTACTTAAGCGAGGAATATTTATAACTTTAGGAAATAGAAATCTGAATTTCGTAAAAAAGTACTTACCAACTACGTTAGAACAAGGAAACATATCTAGAAGTGGTCTTATAGAAATAATGGATAAATATGTGGACATTGAAAAGATTCGTTTAGATAAGAGAAGTTGTTATGCTACATGTAGCACTGTACCTGACTTAAGCCCAAGATACTTTAAATTAAATGATTATAATGATGAAGGTATAAAAAACATACTTTTAGCAACTTCGGCTATTCCGATGATATATGAAAGTAAGGAAGTAGAGGAGTTTAAGTATCTAGATGGTGGGATGGCTGACAATGTTCCAGTTCAACCATTATATGGAGAAGGACTTGATATCATCATAATAATTCATTTAAGTAAAGATTCATTAGTTAATAGATATAAATTTCCTAGAGCTAGAATAATAGAGATATATCCAAGAGATATGGCAGATGGAGACCTTGCAGAAATACTAGATTTTTCTTCATCGGGAATAAGGAAGAGAATGAAGCAGGGATATATTGACACAATGTACTTACTAGAACCTATAATAACAATAGCCAATTATCAAAGAGATCAATTACCTAAAGAAACTATAATTAAAGCGGGATTAGGAATAGTTGAAAAGTCTAGAGGGATATTTAAAAAGAAAACTGAAGAGAAAAGTGATATAGATGAGGATAAAGAAAAAATAAGTGGGTAAATTATCTAGTGAAATATATTTCTGGAGGTTTTAGATTTATGATTACTGGAGTTGTTAAATGGTACGACACCCAAAGAGGATATGGCTTTATTTCAGCAAATGAAGGAAATGATGTATTTGTTCACCACTCTCAAATAAAAGAGGGTAATGGAAGACAGGAACTTCATGAGGGGGAGTCAGTTTCATTTGATATAGTTGAAAAAGAAAAAGGTCCACAAGCTATAAACGTACAAAAATTTTAATCAATAATACAGCCTAGGCTGTATTATTGATTAGCATTCCTTATAAAAAAATAGAGACTATAGCCTAAGCCATAATCTCAGGGGTTATGAATTTATAAAATGTAGGTTTATTGAGAGTTTTAAATAAGTTGCAGTTTGGTGGATTTAATGTAAAAGCAAAAAATAATATAGTTAGTGATATTATAAATACTAAACTTATCAAATTTGCTAATGCATAATGCTTGTTAAGAATCAGAATTCTAAAAGAAATAATTTGAGCCACAATACATCCCAGTACATAAGTAATTATATTTAGTAAGAAATTTGTTCCACCCAAAAAGCTTTGAGTGTAATTTAATATAAATAATATAAATGCGCTAAGAAATATAACTGAAGTAACTTTTGCTGTGAAAAAGTTACTAAGGCTAGAGCTAAAAGCAAAATATTCTATACAAGAAAAAAATACAATTGAAAAAAAGTAAGGTTTTACACTCTCCCATAAACTTTCGTTTATAGAACTAAATAATCCAACAATAAAATTGTAGTTAGATAGTTCATAAGTAAAATGCAATGTTATTCCGCATACGCTTATAAATACAGCCCCTAATAGTTCCCAAAGAAATAGTTCTTTTTTATTGATTTTCATATAAGCACTTCTCCTTTTAAATTCAGGATAATAAGGAATGAAACTCATCATTAAAATAGTGAGAAGTCCTTTTATATAGATGTATGAGAAGAAAAATAATATTATTACATAATTTTTTAATAAAAGGTGTTGACATTGATTTTGGGCTATGATAATATAACTATTGTCGCTGCGAGAGAGTAGCGAAAAAACAAGAAAAATGGTCTTTGAAAATTAAACAG
>NZ_DCLI01000057.1:0-27705 GCF_002320975.1 Clostridium sp. UBA1652 | reverse complement strand
CGACAAACATGCTGGGCGAACTCTGTAGGAGCTTCCTCTCAAGCTCCATCAAATTCCTTTTAGCTTTATCAATGAAGGATTAGACTGACGCTGAAAGAAGCGTCTACCGAGTAGCAGTGCACTTCTATCCTGTAGGAGCTTCTTCTCAAGCTCCATTAAATTCCTTTTAACTTCTATCAGTAAAGGATTAGACTGATGCTGAGGAAGAGAAGGAATTTGATGAAGTTCTTCGAACTTCTACAGATCAGCAGTGCGTGTCTACCGAGTAGCAGTGCACTTCTGTCCTGTAGGAGCGTTTTTCAGCTCCATTAAATTCCTTTTAACTTCTTCCCTGTAGGAGCGGTTCTCAGAAGGACTCTAATGAGACTAAAAACCAGTCTCTACAGAGGAATAGTGCAGCTCCATCAAATTCCTTTTAACTTCTATCAGTAAAGGATTAGACTGATGCTGAAAGAAGCGTCTACCACATCAAAGTTCGTCTTGCCCCCTATCTTGGGCCTCATCTTGGGCCCTTGTACCTAGTCTCTTATATAATAAAGTGTTTAGCCTGTTGTTTTGCCTAATCTTTAGCCTACTTAACTAAATACTAATTTAAATGTAAATGTAAATAAAAAAGTCGCCAAGGCGATTATGATATGCTCCCTTTATAGTAGACAGTAAAAATAATAAAAACTGTTACTATATAGGGAGCGTTTATTATGGGAAGAAAATCTAAAATTTCATATAAAATTAAGATAAAGGTAGTACAAGAATATTTAGAAGGAATTTGTAGCTTACGTAGTGCTGCTACAAAATTAGGAATTCATCCAAGCAGTATTGAAGGATGGATACGTAAGTATAAAGCTTTTGGAGAAGAAGGCTTATTAAACAAAGGATATAATTCAGCCTATTCTGCTCAAGTTAAAATTCAAGCTGTTATTGATTATATTGATGGTAATGGATCTTTAAGTGATATTTGTATTAAGTATAAAATAAGTTCTACTGGTATTCTCCAGCAATGGATTAAGAAGTATAATGGTCATAAGATATTTAAATCTCATTCTACTAAAGGAGATAAACTTATGACTAACGGAAGAAAAACAACTTATGAAGAAAGAATTGAAATAGTATCATTTTGTATTGCTAACGCTAACGATTATAATTTAACTGCTAATAAATTTAATGTTTCATACCAACAAGTTTATACTTGGGTAAAAAAATACAATAAGAATGGATATAGCGCGCTAGTCGATAGACGCGGAAAAAGTAAATCTTTTGAGGAACTAACTGAATCAGAAAGATTTTCGGTGCGATTGAAACTTTTAGAAGCGGAAAATAAACGTTTGAAAATAGAGAATGATTACTTAAAAAAATTAGAGGAAATAGAAAGGAGGTAGATAAATATAATATTTCATCTACTAATAAGTTTATTGCAATTAAAGAATTACATGAATTAGGATATTCAATATCTGAGTTATGTAAATGTGCTAAAGTTGCAAGAGCTTCTTATTATAAGTGGTTAAATAGATTAGAGACTAAAAGAGATAAAGAAAATAAAATTATTTTAGATGAAATTATTAAACTGTACTCAGAAGTTAAAGGAATTTATGGATATCGACGTATAGCATTAAATATAAATAATAGACTAAATTCAAACTATAATGATAAGCGTATATATAGACTTATGAAATCTATAAAACTTACTGCTATTATTAGAAGAAAAAAGAAAAGATATATTCAAAGCACGCCTCAAATTACAGCTGAAAATATATTAAATAGAAACTTTGTAGCAAATAATCCAAATGAAAAATGGCTAACTGATGTTACTGAATTTAAACTAACTAATGGAAGTAAAGCTTATTTAAGCGCAATACTAGATCTTTGTGATAATAGTATTATTTCTTATGTGCTTGGTCGATCTAATAACAATAAATTGGTTTTTGATACTTTAGATAAAGCTATTGAATCTAATCCGACCGCAACGCCACTATTCCATAGTGATCGCGGATTTCAATATACATCTAAAACATTTAAGTATAAATTAAATGAAATTAATGCAATACAAAGTATGTCTAGAGTAGGTAGATGTATTGATAATGGACCTATGGAGGCTTTTTGGGGTACTCTAAAAGTTGAGATGTATTATCTGCGAAAGTTTGATACGTTTGATGAACTTAAACAAGCTATTGATGATTATATAGAATTTTATAACAAAAAAAGATTACAAAAGAAATTAAAAGGCATGGCTCCTATTGAATATAGAAGCCATACCTTAGCGGCGTAATTTTATATTATTTACTCTGTCTACTTGACAGGGAGCAGTTCAATTTCATGTCTAATAAATGAATTTAACGCAACCACTCCTACGTCGGATTGCTACAGCAATAATGTGTATAATTTCCTAAAGAATAAAAAAAACCGCCAGATATATCTGACGGCAAAGGCCTACGTAGCCTCCAAAAGGTATTATTATTATATTCACATTTTTTAGTTTTTATTCTTTAACATCTCAGCTATTGCAGCTATACTTCCTAAAGATGAAAGTGTTTCATTTGGAAGTATAAGTTTGTTTGCTGGATTTTTAGACATTTCTTTTAATGCCTCAACTTGTTTTAGAGCTATAACTGTTTCATTAGTACCTGATTCTATTATAGATGCATTTATTTTTCTAATAGCTTCAGCTTCAGCTGCTGCAACAGCCTCAATAGCCTTAGCTTTACCTTCAGCCTCAAGAAGTTGTGACTCTTTTAATCCTTCAGCTCTTCTTATATTAGCTTCTTTTTCAGCTTCAGCTTGTAATATCTTGGATTGCTTATCCCCTTCAGCTCTAGCTATTGCTGATTGTCTTGCACCTTCTGCTTCAAGTATAACAGCTCTCTTATCTCTTTCGGCTCTCATTTGCTTTTCCATTGCTTGTTGGATTTCTGCTGGAGGAATTATGTTTTTAATTTCTACTGAAAGAATTTTAATTCCATAAGCGTCGGTTATATCATCAACAACTTTTAATAGTTCTTGATTAATTATATCTCTTCCTGATAGAACTTCATCTAAAGTCATGTTACCTACTATATTTCTCATATTAGTAATAGTTGAATAAATTATACCTGATTTGAAATCCTCTATGTTATAAACAGCATCTTTTGCATTTAAAACTTTATAGAAAATAACGTTATCTATTGATATTTTAACATTATCCTTTGTAATAACTGCTTGTGGTTGAATATCTAAGATTTGTTGTTTTGTAGATACTTTTCTTCTAACGAAATCTACAAAAGGTATAGTAAAATGCCAACCTGGCTCTAAAACTCTATAAAATTGTCCAAACCTCTCTAATACATATAAATTACCTGTATTTACCACCTTTACAGAACTAAGTATTATTGATAATACTATTACAGCAATAACAATAACAAAAATTAAACCAATTAAACCTTCCATTTAAAGTTCTCCTTTCAACTTTTCAATAATAATTTGATTTCCTTTTAACTCGATAATTCTAAAACTATCCCCTTTGTTTATTATTTCTCCTCTATTTATAACTCTCCATAAAACTCCATCAAGTGTTATACTTGATTTTTCAATAATATCTTTTTCTGATTTATGGATAGTTCCAATAAATTCTTCTTCTCTAGTTTTAATTTGTTTTATATTTACTTTGAACTTTTTTCTAGCCCAAGGATATCCAATAGCTATAGCTATTAAACTTGAAATTAGAAAAATTACTATTTGTAGTTCTAGTGGTGCTCCTAATATCAATGAAGCCAATGCTACAAGCGCTCCTATTCCAAACCAAACAAATAGAAAAGATGAAGTAAATACATCTACTAAAAGAAATGTAAGAGCTATAATGATCCAAATGATTATAATCGCCGTATTCAATTAATTACCTCCTTTTTTTCTTTATATCTATACTATACACTAGTTACAGATTATTTACAACTTATTTTTAAACTCTTTATAGGTTTTTTTATACTATATTAAGCAATTTAGTATAGTCTTTCTATGTTTTTTGTTGATTTTCTTATATTTTCTAATTATTATAAATTTATATAATAAATTTAATGGAACTTTGTCCTTTGGATAAAAAGATAGAATTTCAGCATATTAAATTTAAATAATAATTTTTGGAGATGATGTTATGGATTTTGTAAAAGTCGGAGCTGCTTGCCCTAAGTTAAGGGTAGCTGATGTAAATTATAATGTTGAAAATATTATAATTCAAATAAATGAAGCCTATAAAAATAATACTAAATTATTAGTTTTTCCAGAACTATCTATTACCTCTTATACTTGTGGAGATTTATTTACGCAGAAAATATTAATAGAAAAAGCTTATGAAGGTTTGCATACCATATGTGCAGATTCTAAAGATAAAGATATCTTGATTATTGTAGGAGCACCTCTTTTATATAATTATAACCTATATAACTGTGCTTTTGCAATTTTTGAAGGAAAGATACTGGGCATAGTTCCCAAATCCTTTATTCCTAACTATACTGAATTTTATGAAAAAAGATGGTTTACTGAAGGATTAAATCTTTTAGACAAAAAGGTTGATTTGTTTTTCCAACAAGATATCCCTTTTGGAACCAACCTAATATTTGGTTATAAAGACCTTAAGGTTGGAATCGAAATTTGTGAAGACCTATGGGTAGCTATACCTCCATCTTCTCAGCTTTCACTTATGGGAGCAAATATAATTTGTAATCTTTCTGCCTCAAATGAACTAGTATCTAAAAGCACTTATAGAAAACTACTTGTAGAAAATCAAAGTGCTCGCTGTATGGGAGCTTATATTTATGCTTCAGCAGGAGTTCATGAATCTACTACAGATTTACTATTCTCTGGTCACTTATTAATTAGTGAAAATGGAGGAACTATAAATGAAAATGAAAGGTTCCAAAGAGAAAATGAAGTATTATATGGATTTATAGATATATTTAAACTTAATTCAGAAAGAAGTAAAAATATAAGCTTTAGGGATTCATCAAAGATATTAACTAATGAGCCAAAATTAATACCTATTTCTTTTAAAGATACTTCAATAAAAAACTTTGATAGATTTATATCTAAACATCCTTTTGTTCCATCTTCTGAAAAAGAAAGAGAAATTCGTTGCAGAGAAATCTTTAATATTCAATCTTCTGCTTTAGCAAAAAGATTAGAACATACAAAGTCTAAAAAAGCTGTAATAGGTATATCTGGGGGACTAGACTCCACTCTAGCCTTACTTGTAATAGTAAAAACCTTTGATTTATTAGGTTTAGATAGAAAAAATATACTAACTATTACTATGCCTGGTTTTGGAACAACTGATAGAACTTATAATAACGCCTTAACTTTGTGCAAAGAACTTGGTTGCGATTTAAGAGAAATAAATATTGTGGAAGCTTGCTTAAAACATTTTGAAGATATTGGCCATGATAAAAACATACATGATGTTACTTATGAAAATGTTCAAGCAAGAGAAAGAACTCAGATATTAATGGACTTAGCTAACAAAGAAGGCGGGATACTAGTTGGAACAGGAGATCTTTCAGAGCTTGCTCTTGGATGGTGTACTTATAATGGAGACCACATGAGTATGTATTCCGTTAATACATCAATACCAAAAACATTGGTTAGATATTTAGTAAAATATGTTGCTGACTTTGAGTCATCAAAAGAAGTTAATGAGACCTTATTAGATATCTTAGATACTCCAGTTTCTCCTGAACTTCTTCCTAAAGATGAAAATGGTGAAATTGCTCAAAAAACAGAAGATATAGTTGGTCCTTACGAACTTCATGATTTCTTCTTATATCATTTTATAAGACATGGTTCTTCTCCTGAAAGGATTCTGTTCTTAGCAAAAAATGCATTTAAAAATGATTACTCTGAAGAAGTAATAAAAAAATGGTTAGATAAATTTTTATGGAGATTTTTCTCTCAACAATTTAAAAGAAGTGCTCTTCCTGATGGTCCAAAGGTTGGTACAATATCATTATCACCTAGAGGAGATTGGAGAATGCCATCAGACGCTTCTCCAAACAGTTGGTTTTAATAAGGTTAATATAAGCATAAAGAGACGGACTAATATACTTAGCCGTCTCTTTCAAGTTTAAACAATTTTTTATCTATAAATGTCTACTATTAAACCTTGAATTTCATCTATAGTAGACGCAATATTTAAATTTTCTCTCTCTTCACTTAAAAGCATGTTAGTTAGCTCTTCAAGCTTTCCATCTATGGTATCTACAGTTAAGAAATATTGTGTCTGCCAGAAACTAACATCTTTTTTTAAGTCATACATGTATTTTAAAATAGATTCAAGATAATCTTTAATCATTCTTTTATAAGCAGCTACGTCAGCATAGGTCTTTGTTAAAACTAATCTATTTCCTCTTTTTTTGATATCATCTATCATCCTTTTAAGTTCTTCACCTGATCTTCTATCTCTTGCTTGATTAAAGCTTTGAGAAAAATCTTTTCTAGAACTCGAAATTTTTCTCTCAGTATCTATTCTAGTATTTTTTCCGACTCTTTTAATCTCCACCTACTACTCACCTCTAAAACAATTATAATCTAAAGTTTAATTAATTTAAATATATATATTTAGAATAGCTAAAAGCATTTATTTCATAATATTGAACAATATAACAACGTATTTTTTTAGACTATTATATATATTCTATAAATATATACTATTTTATAAATTAAAGAAAGGTGGTAATTTATATATGTGGTTTTCAAAAACCTCTGAAACAGTTTTAAAAGAGTTAAATTCGAATATTTCCACTGGTTTAAGCGATGAAGAAGCGACAAAAAGATTATCAGAGTATGGACCAAACAGGCTATCAACTAAAAAGAAAAAAACTTTGCTTCAGCTTTTTATTTCTCAACTTGCAGATGTTATGATATATATTTTGTTTGGTGCTGCAATAATTTCAGCCATAGTTGGAGAAATAAGTGATTCTATTATAATTCTTATAGTTATATTTATTAATGCAATTATAGGAGTTGTTCAAGAGTCTAAGGCAGAAAAGGCTTTAGAAGCATTAAAAGAGCTTTCAACACCTAAAGCTATTGTTAAAAGAGGTGGTGAACTAAAAGAAATCCCATCTGAAGAAGTTGTTGTTGGAGATATTGTTGTAATAGATGCTGGTAGATTCATTCCTGCGGATTTAAGACTTATTGAAAGTGCTAATTTAAAGATTGATGAAGCTGCTTTTACTGGAGAATCTGTTCCCGCAGATAAAGATGCCATGATAACTATTGAAAAAGATAATGTTACTATTGGTGATCAACACAACATGGCTTTTATGTCCACTCTTGCAACCTATGGAAGAGGAATTGGAGTTGTTGTTGGAACTTCTATGGACACTCAAATAGGTAAAATTGCTAAAATGATAGATGAGGCTGAAGAAGACTCCACACCTCTTCAAAAAAGACTTGCTCAATTAGGTAAAACTTTAGGTTTTGCTGCAATTTTTATATGTGGTTTAATTTTTGTTATAGCTTTATTCCAAGGCAGAGATATGCTTGAAATGTTTTTAACTGCAATAAGCCTTGCTGTTGCCGCTATACCAGAAGGTCTTCCAGCTATTGTTGCTATAGTATTAGCAATGGGCGTACAGAGAATGATTAAAGAAAATGCTATTATTAGAAAGTTACCTGCTGTTGAAACTCTAGGTTCAGTAAATATAATATGTTCAGATAAAACTGGTACCTTAACTCAAAACAAAATGACAGTAACTAAGTTTTATGCAGATAACTCTTTATTAAATATTGATAATATAGAATTAGAAAAACCTTCAAATAAGCTTTTAATCCATGGAATGATTTTATGTAATGATGCTACATATACAGAAAAATCTAAAACAGGTGATCCTACAGAAATAGCTTTATTAGAAGCTGGTGTTAAATATAACTTATTTAAAGAAAGCTTAAATGAACAATTTCAAAGGATTGATGAAATTCCCTTTGACTCTGACAGAAAGCTTATGACAACAGTTAATAAACATGAAGGTGGCTTAAAAGTATTTACCAAAGGTGCTATAGATAGCATATTAAAAATATCAAATAAGGCTTTACTTGGAGAAGAGATAGTTGATTTAAATGATGAAGTTAGAAAATCCATTTTAAAGGCAGCAGATGAAATGTCAGATGAAGCTTTAAGAGTACTCGCTTGTGCTTATAAGGAAATTGATTCTTCTAATGTATCTATAGATTCGTTAGAAACAAATCTTATATATGTTGGTATGATGGGAATGATTGACCCTCCTAGGCTTGAGGTTAGAGATTCTATTAAACTATGTAAAAGTGCAGGCATCACTCCTATTATGATTACAGGTGATTATAGAAACACAGCCTTTGCAATAGCCAAAGAACTTGGAATAGCTGAAAATATAGATGAGACTATTTCAGGAGATGAAATTGATAAGTTTACAGAAGAAACTTTCAATGAAAATATAAAAGATTATAAAGTATTTGCAAGAGTTTCACCAGAACATAAAGTTAAGATAGTTAAAGCATTTAAATCTCATGGAAATATAGTTTCTATGACTGGTGATGGTGTTAATGATGCTCCATCACTAAAAACAGCTGATATAGGTGTTGCTATGGGAATAACAGGCACAGATGTAGCTAAAGGAGCCGCAGACATGATTCTTACAGATGATAACTTTACCACAATTGTTTCAGCTGTTGAAGAAGGTAGAAATATATATAACAATATAAGAAAATCTATTATTTTTCTTTTAAGCTGTAATTTTGGTGAAATTGTAACCTTATTTGTTGCTATACTCCTTAATTGGGACACACCACTTCTGCCCATACACATATTATGGGTTAATCTTATAACTGATAGTTTTCCTGCCCTTTCTTTAGGTGTTGATCCTGGAGATAAAGGTGTTATGAATGATCCACCTAGAGATCCTAAAGAAAGCTTATTTTCAGGCAGGTTTGGAGTTCTTTTAGCTATTAATGGTGCAATTATGGGCGCACTTACTCTTGTTGCATTTAGAGTTGGAGAACATTTATATCCCGATTCATTAATGCATGCTCAAACTATGGCCTTTGTTGTTCTTGCAGTTTCACAATTATTTTATTCTCTAAGTGTTAGAAACCCTAAAAAAACTTTATTTGAAATAGGGCCACTTACAAACAAGTATCTTTTAGGTGCTATATGTTTAGGTATATTACTACAATTAGCAATAATTTCTATACCTCCTATTGCTGAAATATTTAAAGTGTTTACCTTAACATCAAGAGACTGGGGATTTGTTATATTATTATCCTTAATTCCTTTTATATTGAATGAATTAATAAAAATTCTTTTTAGAAAAAGATAAAAATAAGCTGTGCACCTTGTTAATTATTGTGCACAGCTTATTTTTTCTATTATTTTTGAGTAAATACTATGTTTCCATTTATATCTGTTCTTAATATTTTAGTTTCTAGGGTTTTTAATCTATCAATTACAGCTTTGTCAGGGCTTTCTTTTCCATCACAATTTATAACTGTATATTTAGGATTCACCTTCTTTAAAAACTCTTCTGAAGAAGAAGTATCTAGTCCATGATGCCCAAGTTTAAGAACATCTATATTTTCTATTTCCTTCATGTCTAATAACTCTTTTTCTTCATCAAACTCACAATCAGCCATAAACAAATAACTATTTTTATTTATATCTCCTCTTATAACTAAAGAATCATTGTTTTCTAAAGACTTATGAGGTTTTGATGGTAATAATACCTTTAAGCTTAAACCATCTTTTTTATAGGTCCATCCTTTTTCTATAATTCCAAAAGAAGTATTAGTATCTATTAAAGATTTAATTGCCTTAACTCTCTCCTCTTCAACTACGTAAAACTTAGGAACATATACAATATCGGTTTTAATATTTTTAGTTATATCATAAAGTCCCCCATAATGATCTCCATGGTAATGAGTTAATATAATAAAATCAAGCTTTTCAACTCCTTGATCTTTTAAATATTTAATCACCTTACTACTTTCAGTTTTATCTCCACTATCTATAAGATAATTCTCATCTCCATTTTTTATTAAGGCACAGTCACTTTGCCCTACATCTATAAAATGTACTTCAGGTTTCTTTTCCGTTGCACTTACTTTAAGATTTATAAAAGAAAATCTGCATGTTAAAAATATTAATAACCATATTATGAAAATTAAAGATATATGTTTTTTCTTCATTTAAGAGCCTCCCTTCTTCAATTAGTATTTGTATTTTTCTCTTATAAATGCAAAAAAGCTCAGTTAAACTGAGCTTTAATTTTACTTTAGGTAAGTACCATCTTCTTTTTGTTCTATTACGCCTTCCTTCATAAGACCACCTAAAGACATTTTAAAATAATTTTTACTAGCATTAAATATTCTTCTTATGTCCTCAGGAGATGATTTATCATTAAAAGGCATAAATCCATTATTATCATTTAAGTACTTTAATATCTTTTCTGTAAGAACTTCTCTTTCATCTAGTTTTTTCTTCCTAGGAGTAAGTCCTAAAGTTCCATCTTCATATATTCTTCTAATCCTAACACTTACTTCTGATCCTATGGCTATATACTCAAAATACTCATTTTTAAGAATTAAACCTTTGTATTTGCTTTCAACGGCAACCTTAAGTGTTCCATTTTCATTAATTCCATATACTATGCCTTTAACTTCTTGATCTAAAGCATATCCTTCTGCTATATCTAAATAGTCTTCTATATCGGTAGTAGCCGCTAATCTTCCTGTTTTATCAATATACATATATAATAAATATTTATCATTAACATTTAATTTATATAGTTGTTCTTTTAAAGGGATTAATACATCTTTACCAATTCCTATATCTGCAAAGGAACCTATATTAGATTCATCTACAACCTTAAGATAAGCTAAATTAAATACAGTTGCTAAAGGCTTTTTTAATGTTCCTATTATTCTATCTTCTGAATCTCTATATATAAAAACTTCTATCTTTTCCTCAAGTTCTAATGTTCTACCTGTCAAACTTCCCTTTGGAATTAATATTTCTTGTTCACCATCTGTAACAAAAACTCCAAAATCTCTTACTTTAACAACTTCAAGTTCATTATATTCACCTAGTTTAATCATTTTTCCTCCAAAACGTTCGTTTACTTATATTTTTTTGATAGCTTAATGTACTCTATGCTATGCTCTTTAAGTCCATTTCTTTCTTCTTGATTTAGTATTCTTACAACCTTAGCCGGAATACCAACACATAAAACACCTTCTGGTATGTTAGCATTTTCTTTCACTAAAGCGCCTGCTCCTATAATAGTATTTTTACCAATTTTAGCTCCGCTTAAAACAGTTGCTCCCATTCCAATTAGAACCTCATCCTCTATATCGCATCCATGTAATATAGCGCCATGACCCACTGTAACAAAGTTACCTATAGTCACCTTATGTTCATCCACATGAATAATTGAATTATCCTGAACATTACTACCTTCACCAATTTTTATACTATTTTCATCTCCTCTTATAACAGCACCAAACCATATAGAAGAGTCTTTACCTATCTCAACATCTCCTACTATTGTGGAATTCTCAGCAATAAAGGTCCCCTCATGAATCATTGGCTTTTTATCTAAAAACTCTTTAATCATAATTTCCTCCTTTTAGCATAAAATTACTATCCATCATATTATTATATAATATATAAATACTTTTTGAAAGAAGGACTCCAATGGGTAGTAAAGAAAATATTTTTAGCTATAACGCTAATGCTTTGATAGATTCTAAATTAAAATTTTACTACGGTATTCCCCATTGCCATACTGAGATTTCAACAGGAAGGGGAAGTCCTCTTGAAGCACTTGAGTATGCAGCCAAAAAATCTATAGACTTTATTATACTAACAGACCATAACTCATCTCTTAAGGAACCTCTAAAAAAAGAAAATTCAAAAAAAACTAAGTGGAACTATTTAAGAGAATCTTTAACTAAATATAATAAAAAGAATAAATATCCTTTAGCAATATTGGGTTTTGAAACCAGGAGCAATCCTTGGGGTGATCTTAACATTGTTAATGTATCTAATTATTTTACAGGAGTTATTAATGACATGAGAAGTGTTTTTTTATGGATGCTAAATCAACCTGATGGTTTAATATTTATAAATCACCCTCACAGCCCCATAAGCAAACTAAACTATCATCCTATATTAAATCACTTCATTACCTCTATAGAAGTGGCTAATGGCTCTCCTCCTCATAAATATATACGCCACTTTAAATATTATTATAAGCTCTTAGATGACGGCTGGAGACTAGGTGCTATAAATGGTCAAGATAATCATAGAATGAATTTTGGTGACTCAGAAAACCTTACATGTGTTGTATGTAATGATTTCAGTAAAAAAACAATTATGGATGCCTTTAGAAATAGACGAACCTATTCTACTGAATCTAAAACTTTAAAAACTTATTTTTCTATAAATAATCACTTTATGGGGGAAATTATATCATTAGACAAGATAAAAGAATTAGAATTTTTTATTTACGCTTATGATACTAAATATACCGTAAATAAAATTGAAATACTTTCAAATGGTGGCAGTGTAGTAAAGACCCTTGATAAAATTAATTTGAATAAAGTCAAATACCTAATAAAGATCCCCTTTGATGAGTCGCTAAGATGGTATGTAATTAAAATTTATCAAGATGGTGGGAAAATAGCTATGACCTCTCCTATATTTATAGAGGACAAAAAATAAAAGCTCAATTGAGCTTTTATTTTTTGTCTTCTTTATCTTTATAAAATTGTTTAGCTCTATTTGGTTTTGCCTTAGATCTTATCTCTATTTGTTTTCCTTTAGGTTTACCGCTTGGGCCTATTCCTTGATGAACATCTAAAAACCACATAAAGAATATTAATACAAATACAGTTAAAGCCAATCCAGCGTATCCATTAATTCTTTGAACAAAAAATTGAATTATAAATAATACAATTGCAATTGCTAAAGGAATCCACTTATTTATTTTCACCTTACTAAAAACAAATTTTCTTAATAAAGTAAATACTCCAAATATCACAACACCTAATACTAGAAATTGTAGTATAAAAATCAAAATGCCAGCCATTTCCTCACTCCTCCCTAAAATTTTATCTACATAATTATATTAGTTTATATTTAAATCATTTTCAATACTTGTATTTAATATTGTTATATTAATACAAGTATTTATTCAAATATAGGTAATTAATTAATAATATAATAAAATTTTTTTAAATTTTTTTTTATTTTTATATTATTTTGTGGAAATTTTAATTAGAATTTGATAAAATTAAAAAGTAAAATATCAAACTTAAGAGGTGATAACATGTCTATGAATCAATTATCAAACTTAGATGATTTAGACTTACAAATATTAGACATATTAATTAAAGATTGTAGAACTCCTTATTTAGAGATAGCAAGAATTTGTCATGTTTCTGGTGGAACTATCCACGTTAGAATGAAAAAAATGGAAGACTTAGGTATAATCAGAGGAACAAGAATAGTTTTAAATTTACCTAAACTAAGCTATGATGTTTGTTGTTTTGTTGGTATATATGTAGATAAAACTTCATCTTTCAATTATGTTTTTGATGAGTTATCAAAAATAAAGGAAATTGTGGAGCTACATTTAACTACAGGAGATTATTCTATACTTGCAAAAGTAATCTGCAAAAACATATCAGATCTACAAGATTTACTTATGAATAAAATTAACACAGTAACTGGTATTCAAAGAACTGATACTATAATATCACTTTCTCAACCAGTTGACAGAAATATTCAATTGTAATTTTAAGTCACCCTAATGGGTGACTTATTTTTATTTCATAAATACATATATATTTTTTTTGTGGTTAAAATAATAGTTGTAAATAATTAAAAAGGAGTGTGTATTTATGAAGACATTAGATACTCTAGCACTTATCTTAGTTATTATAGGTGCTGTAAACTGGGGACTAATAGGTTTCTTCAATTTTGACCTAGTAGCATCACTATTTGGCAATATGTCTGCAGTTTCAAGAGTGATATATGCTATAGTTGGAATTTGTGGATTATATGCTATATCATTTTTCGCTAAAGACAGAACTAATTCAATCGATTAATTTATAAATAACTCTCTTTCTTAGGAAAGAGAGTTATTTATGTTAAAAAAAACATTAATTTTGATGAAATTTATATATTTACTTTTAAATTGTTCATATCTATGTAATTATTGTATAATATACTATAGTTAATGTTCGAAAGGAGTGATTTATATCTTATCAGCTATATCTAATACTAATATCTATGAATTATTTCTTTATTTCTTTATTTACTCCTTATTAGGTTGGTTAACAGAGGTATGTTATGCATATAAAGTTAGAGGATTTTTTGTTAATAGAGGGTTTTTATATGGGCCCTTTTGTCCAATATATGGTACAGGAATTGTATTAGCTATAATATCTTTAGAGCGTTTTAATGATAACATTATTCTATTATATATTTTTGCAACTATTTTAGTTTCTTTAGTAGAATATATTACAGGCTTTATACTTGAAACATTCTTTAATTCAAGATGGTGGGACTATAGCGACAATGCTTTTAATATTAAAGGAAGAATATGTTTAAGTTTTTCTCTACTATGGGGAGTGGCTGTTGTATTTATAATAAAAGTAATTCACCCATTAATAGCATCTTTAGTTAACTTAGTTCCGGATGTTGTATTAACCCCTATATCCTATTTAATTCTTATATATTTTTTAACTGATGTATTTTTCACTTTATCATCTTTAATTAGGCTAAATAGCCTATTTAATAGTTTAAATAATATATCAGCTGAAATTAAAGATAGATATGAATATTTGTTTAGTACAACTAAAGAAATAGCCATGGATGCGGCTCAAAATATCGAACAAAATCTTAAGGATCTAAAAAGTAAATATGAAAATTCACTTAACAATATTAACCTAAATCACAGAAGATTAATAAATGCCTTTCCAAATATAAAATCTAAAAAGTTCGATTCTATATTAACTGAAATAAAGAATAAAATAAATTCATTAAAAAATTAAAGCTATCACATTTCGTGATAGCTTTTAGCTTTACTCTCTAGTAACTTTAATTAAGACTTTCCATAAAATCTTCTATAATTCAGAGGTGTTTAACTCATTTGAAATTATTTTAAACAGTTCTAAAGCAGCTTTTCTTGGGCCTTCTTTCTCTAAGCCTTGTATTGCTAAACATGTTTTCATTTGCCCAACCTTAGCTTCTGCTTTATATAAGTTATTAAAATATTTATCTAATAAAATATCACACTCTTTTTGCTTTTGAGCTGGTCCAAATGGATTTGCAAAATACGATTCTACTAATCCTTTTTCTGTAGTAGTTCCTTTAGCCATTCTAGCTCCAGCTTTAAATACCTTTATTGCCTCCTTAGGTGAGCTGAAGTATTGAATAGAATTTTCACCCTCTTCAACATTATCATAGTTATTTGCATACAAAAATAAGTCTACCTTATAGCCCTTCATTATCTCTTTATAAGAGGCTACAGGCATAACTAATCTAGCATTAATCTTATCTGGGTTCATAAATATACTTCTATCCATTTCCTTAAAGGCATACCCCTGATCTAAGTCATCTAATCTTACAAAAGCACCTATCTCAGTTCCATACCCATAAATCTTGCCATCTTTTTCTTTAATAGTCCCCATATCATCAAATACTATAGTCATATCGGAAATATGTTCTTCACTTAAGGTTCTAAATGCCTCTAAGCTTTCTGATTTTCCTGCACCTGAATCCCCCATAATTATAACGTTTGCTTCTTTTCCATTCTTTAATACTATATTAACCATAGCTCCATGTATAGGTAAAAAACCTCTCTTTATCATTATAAGATTATGAAGAGTAAGGCTCATCTTTTTCATATAACCAAAGTAGTCTATATCTTCTGAATGGCTTACATATCCAAGCATGATATCATTCTTTTCATCATCATAAAATACTGTTTTAATTTCTTCACCAGATTCTCTAGCACCAAAAACATATATTATGTCTGGTTTTTTACCTCTATAATCTTCTTCTCTAGCAAGTTCAAACAAATTGCATAAGGTTATACCATGTTCCATAAAATCTCTATGAAAATACAAAAATGCCATTAACTCGCCAATTTTAGCAGGATAACAAAACCAATGATCTTTATTTATTGTTCCATTTTCTAATGGATTATATTTTACTTCACTAAACATACCATCTCTTGTATTCTTTTTGGGATATGTTATAAATGGTGTAGATAATAAAATTGTATCTATAAATGGTATCTTTTCTAATGCCCTATACTCTTCTGGCACGTCCCAATTAATGCTAGTAAGCATTAAACTTGCATTAGCACCAGCACTTAGTTGTCTAAATACATTAGGATTAAATCCAATTATGTTTTTTTCTATTTTTCTATAAAGTCTCAATATCAATTTTGTAAATTGAGAATTAATTTCCGTAAAACTAACTGCTGCTAAACCAGTTTTAACTCTATTTGCATAAATTATAGTATATCTTTCTAACCTTCGCCAAAAAAGATATAGGTTTTCAATAAAATTAACGAATTCATCCTTATTTATTAAAAGTTCCTTATAGTTATCTTTTATCTTTACAATTTCTTCTAAACTCATTACTGTTAGTACTTTAAATATATTAGTTACTTCCATTCTTATAAAGTCTAAATCCTCTGATTTTAAACCTTCTACTAAAAACCTGTAACTATGAGAATATTTTTTCTTAGACTTTAATAAAAATGTTTCTAATACTCTTTTAAAACCGTCACTTTCTAAAAGAGTTTCATAGTTGTCGCAATACTTAGCTGTGAAATTAATAGTTGCTTTGTCATTACTTAAGGAAAACTCTTTGCGCATAACAATCCCCCATTCTGAATTATTCTCAACATAAATATTTCATTTTTTATTTCAATATTGGATTACCATAAAATTATAACATAAAAATTGCAATTTTTGTTAAATGTTTTTTCAATTTTCTTACAAGTAACAAAATTCTAACAAAAAAAGAGTAGACCAATCTACTCTTTTTGTAATTTCTCTAAATTTTTCATTATAACATCTTGAACCTTAGTATGCAGTTCTCTTTCTTCTTCCCTACTTATATTATCCGTATATATAGGCTTATCAAAAATAATTGTTACTTCTGCACTTTGAATTTTTTTGTTTAATTCATAAGCTTTATAGGTACCATTTATAGTAACTGGAACTATAGGTGCTTTAGCTTTTGTTGCTAGCTTTAAACTTCCCTTCTTTAAAGGTTTCATAATTCCATCTTTTGCTCTAGTCCCTTCAGGAAATATTCCCATAGAGTCTCCCTTTAATAAGTTTTCAGACCCTATTTGTATTACCTTAATAGCTTCTCTAACATTTTCCCTATCAATAGGTACACAATGAGCAACCTTTAACCAATAACCAATTACAGGTACTTTAAGTAGTTCCTTTTTAGCTATAAATCCCATAACTCTATGAGCTCCGTAAAAAAGCACTGGAATATCTAAAATACTCTGATGGTTTGATATAAAAACGCAGGCTTCCTTAGGTATGTTTTCTCTTCCAACTACATTTACTTTAAGTCCTATTATTTTAATAGTAAAATTAGCCCAGTTAAAAACAACTCTATCTCTATATGCTTCTGCTTTTTCCTTAGTTGAAAATTTCTTTAAAATTTTATATATACTTCCCTTAATTCTTAGGCCAATCATATAAATCCCATAAGAAATTAACATAAAAATTAACTTCATTTATAACACCACCTCAAAATCATCTTCTTAATTATACTTACCCACTATAGAAAGTTCAAGTATTAATAACTTTTCTTAATTAGCATAAAGTGGTACACTGTAGGGAGTAATTTATTAAAAGGAGTAACTTATGAAAAAAATATCTATTAATATATTAATGGCTTTTTTAATACTACTATCTTCCTTTCTATTTTCTTGTGACTTAGCCTCTATTGATAAATCTGATTCAGAAATATCAAATATGGTTAAGGTGCATTTTATAGATGTAGATCAAGGAGATGCAATACTTATACAATATAAAGATAAAAACATGCTTATTGACTCATCTACACAAAAAGCTGAAGACAAATTTTTAGATTACTTAAAAAAATTAAATATAAAAAAATTTGATGCTGTAATAGCAACTCATCCAGATGAAGACCATATTGGAAATATGGATGAAGTTATAAAAAAATACTCAATCACTAATTTTTATGCTCCAAAAGCTACCTCTACAACTAAAGCTTTTGAAAGCATGATTAGAGAACTAAAAAATAAAGACTTAAAAATCAAACCTTTAAAAGCTGGATCAACTATAGATTTTGATTCTGATGTCCAGTTAGAGGTTTTTGCACCAAATAGTGATAGCTATGAAGATGCTAATAACTATTCACCTATAATTAAATTAACCTATGGTAATAATTCTATGTTGTTTACTGGAGATGCAGAAAAACTGTCTGAAAAAGAAACATTAAAAAAAGGATACAATTTAGAATCCGATGTTCTAAAGGTTGGTCATCATGGAAGCTCCACATCTACTTCTAAGGATTTCCTAAAGGCAGTTAATCCAAGTATAGCAATTATATCTTGTGGTAAAAACAACAAGTATGGTCATCCCCATAAAGAAACTATAAAAGCTTTAGAAGATAATAAGGTTAAATATTATAGAACTGACTTAGATGGTACAATAGTTCTTGTTTCAGATGGAACTAACATAAAAAAACAGTAAATAATAAAAGAGAGTTGCACTAAATTGTACAGCTCTCTTTTATTTCCTCCTGAAATTCTTCCTCTATTTTCTCAATCTCTTCTACATCTTCTATATCTTCTACTTCTTCGATTTCCTCTTCTTCTTTTTCTACTATCATATATTGTTTCCAATCTTTATATATATGAAATAGATTAACTACATCCGCCTCATTATAAACTAATATCTTTTCTATCTTTTCCTTAGGCATTCTAAATATGTAGTCTTTATCCTTTAGGACTTTGTGAAAAGTTTTAGCTAGATTTGCTCCAGAGATAAGGTCTCCATTTTCTCTTTCAATATTGAATAATTTCTCTAAATTTTTTAATCCAATACTTTCTTTTTTCACTTTTTCATATTCTTTTTGTAGATCAACAGATTTAAAGTGTTCTTCAAAAGAAAAATCCACTTTGTATTTATTGAATAAGTAATTAATTACTGTAAAGTCATTATTACCTGAAAAAGTAACTATAGAGCTCTTGCCTTCATTTTCACAAATATCCTCTAGGTATCTTTTAGCCAAAATTAAAATATCCTTGACTTCTTCTCTATTTTCAATCATATATTGAGTGACTTTTATTTCTGAATTTACAGGAGAGAAATAACAAGCGCCAAATACGCCAACACATTTAGGTTTCTTATAAACATAATGCTCTAAATCAAAAAACACAGCATCTTCAAAGGATAAGTCGTCTTGAGCCTCCAACATATTTTCTTTAGTAGGCTCATCAATCCTTATAGTATTTTCCCTTATTATCACTAGCGCTCACTCTTTCTTTTACACATATTGAATGTTGTCTATATCTAAATTATACGTAACGTCTTTCCTTTCAACAACAACCTTTATCTTTTCTCTAATGCTATCCTCCTCTCTAACTTTATCTAATAGCTCTTTAGTTGGATTAATGCAATAAGGATGTTTAACTGCCTTAAACATTGTAAAATCACCTGATGTATCTCCATAAGCATAACTTTGATCAAGATCTATATCATATTTTTCTACAATTTCATCTACAGCCTTCTGCTTACTTACAGAATCCCACATAGGAACTACTTCACCTGTATATTTTTCCTTTTCATCTAAGAGATATATAGAGCCTTTAAAGTCATCAAAACCATATTTCATTGCCATTTCTCTTACAAGCTCAACAGGTGAACCTGATACGGTAACTAAAACATGCCCTTGTTCCTTATGCCATTTAATTCTCTCTCTAGAAAAAGTATAAACCCTATCTCCTTTTTGCTCAATAACTCTTTTAGCAATAAATTCAATATTGTGTCTATTTATACCTTTTATTGCTTCCATATATATATCTATCATCTTTAGAAGATAAGAGTCATAGTCTCCTTCTCTTCTATCCCAGCTAAGGAATTTAGGCCTAACTTCTTTGTACCATCTCTCTGATTCTATTATTTCATATTTTATCATTTTTTTAAATACTTCTGTTATTAAACCTTCTCTATATAATGTTCCATCTATATCAAAAAATGCTGCGATTTTTTTCATAGCCTACCTCCTTAGTTTTTTAATCTTTATTTTATCACTATTTAAAGTATCATTTCAATATAAAAATCTATATAATCCTATTTTAAGCTTGTTATTTTCTTGACTATATATACTTATAGTGGTATCATACTCACGATATTGATTTTCAGTGTGAGGTGTTAATAGTGTGCATTTGCGATTTAAAGCCTGGTGATACAGGTATAATTACAAAAATCAATTGTGATGATAAGCTGACTAAGAGACTTTTAGCTCTTGGTTGTATAGAAGGAACTAAAATAACATTAAAAAACATAGCACCTTTAGGAGACCCTCTTATCGTGAATTTAAGAGGTACTGATTTTGCCCTTAGAAAAAAAGATGCTAAAAATATTTTTGTAAGATAAGAGGAGGGAATTTAATGACAACTGTTGCTTTGCTAGGAAATCCTAATGTAGGTAAAACCACTCTTTTTAACGAACTTACTGGTTCCAATCAATACGTAGGTAATTGGGCTGGGGTTACTGTTGAAAAGAAAGAAGGCTACTTAAAGGATGTTAAAATAGTTGATCTACCTGGTATTTATGCCATGGACACATTTTCAAATGAAGAAAAGGTCTCTAAAAAATTCTTAGAAGATGGACATGTTGATGTTATTTTAAATATAGTTGATGCATCAAATTTAGTTAGAAATCTATACCTGACTACTCAGCTTAAAGCTTTTAATATTCCCATAGTTCTATTATTAAATATGATGGATATAGTTGAAAAAAAATCAATAAAAATTGATATTCCTTTAATAGAAAAAGAGTTAGGTGTAAAAATAATACCTTTAAGTGCTAGTAAAGGAATTGGAATAGATGAAATTAAAACTTTAATTGCAAACCATGATTTTCCTAAATCATATTCCAAAAAAACTTTTAGCTTTTATAATGAAAAAGAAGCTTATGCTTTTTTGGATAAACTTGTGGACAAGTCATTTATAAAAAGTGAAACTTCAAAAAACTCAAGTAATGATTTTATAGATAAAATATTATTAAATCCTATTTTAGCTTATCCTATTTTTATACTTATTATGATGTTTATATTTAAGTTTACATTTTCTTGGGTTGGAATTCCTTTATCAGATTGGCTTGATGAACAAGTACTTAATGGGTTTATACTTCCCTCTGTTGAGACACTTCTATCTACATCAACAGATTGGTTTAGAAGTCTTATAATAGATGGAATAATTGCTGGGGTAGGTGGAATAGTTGTATTATTACCTGTAATTTTAGCTTTGTTTTTCTGTATCTCTATATTAGAAGACTCTGGTTACATGGCAAGAGTTGCTTTTATAATGGATAAGTTAATGAGAAAGATGGGTTTATCAGGTAAAGCATTCATTCCTATGATGGTAGGCTTTGGATGTACAGTTCCAGCTATTATGTCTGCTAGAACTTTAGAAAGTGAAAAGGACAGAAAATTAACAGCTTTATTAGTTCCTTTTATGAGTTGTAATGCTAGGCTACCGGTATATTTAGTATTTGCAAGCATATTTTTTAAAGGTAGAGAAGCTTTAATTGTAGGATCATTATATTTTCTTGGTATATTAGTTGCATTTTTATTGGGTATATTCTTCAAAAACTCTATATTCAAAAAAGATGAGGAACCATTTATAATTGAACTTCCTGAATATAAATTGCCAGAACCTAAAAATGTATTCAAACATACTTGGGATAAAGGAAAAGGATTCTTAAAAAAAGCTGGTACAATTATATTTGCTATGAGTGTCATCATATGGTTTTTATCTAATTTTAATTTTTCTGGACTAGTAACAGATATAAATTCAAGTTTCCTAGCTTATATAGGTAATTTTATTGCACCTATATTCTCTCCCTTAGGTTTTGGAAACTGGCAGGCTGCTGTATCACTCCTAACAGGTATACTTGCAAAAGAAACTGTTATATCAACAATGGGAATAATATATGGGGGTAATCTTGATTTAATTTTACCTAATCACTTTAATTTTTTATCTGCTTTATCATTTATGGTATTTGTACTTCTTTATGTACCTTGTGTTTCTACCATAGGTGCATTAAAAAAGGAATACGGTACTAAATTCACTCTATTATCAGTCATAAATCAGCTATTTATTGCATGGATAGTTTCATATTTTATTTATAGCTGCGGAATATTAATAAGGTGGTTTTTATTATGATAGAAATACTTATAACAATTGTCTTAGTTATTCTTTCTGGATATATAATTTATAGAAATATCAAAAAATCCTCTAAAGGTGAATGCAATTGTAGTGATTGCGATACTCACTGCTCAAAGTACGAGGATAAAATAAAGATAAAAAAATAAAACTCTTTTTTTAGGAGTTTTATTTTTTTATCATCAATAACTATTGTTAATGATATCCTCTATTTCTTTTTTACTTATATCTTTGTTATATAATTTAAATAGTATTCTTCCACCAGCTTTTTTAGATATATTACTGCTTATAGATTCTTCCAAGAATATATTATTATTTAAACATAATCTTAATATTTCTTTTCTTTTAATCTCATCTATTACATCTTCTCTTATTATATTTTTCACCTTAACTTCGTTGATTAAACTGAATATATGAGGAAGAGATCTAACATCATTAAAATTGTAGTTTATAATCTTATTCAAAAACTTTTCATTTGATGTTTCTAAATATCTTTTATATAAGTGCATACACTCTACTGCTGTAGTTTCTTCGTCTCTATCTATGTTTAATGTTTTTTCAATATCTTTTAATGATAAGGACTCTATATTTAATCCATTTTTATATGGTCTTATTTCCCTATATAAATCACGATGAGATATATTTTTAGGAAAATCTATTCCATATATTAAAGCTCTTTTTCTTAAAAACGGTTCATCAAAGGCCTTTCCATTATAACTGCATAACCCTTTATTTTCTATAATACTTATAAACTTTTCAATTAATGCTTTTTCATCTTTAATATTATTGCAAACGAATGTTTTCCCTACTAAGTAACCTTTAACAATGGTACAAAAAGAAAGGGCAAAAACCCAATCTTTTTTTACATTAAACCCTGTGGCTTCAATATCAAAAAATACTAAATTATCAAGAGCATAATTTTTAACTATATTTTCATCTAAATCACAAAGGAATTTAGAATCCTTTATTATCATTTTTTTTACATCTTTTCTACTACTTCAATACCAAGAAGATTTAATGCATTTTTAATAACTTGGCATGTAGCTTTTACTAAATTTATTCTAGCATTTTTTAATTTTTCGTCTTCTAGGTTTGCTACAGTATGGGCATTATAGAATTTGTTAAAAGCTTTTGCAACATCTACAACATATCTTGTTACTATAGAAGGTTCTAATTTATCAAGGGCATTTAATATATTTTTATTAAATACTTCTAAAGTTTTAATTAATTCAAATTCTTCTTTTGAATCTAAACTAGAATAACTAGCTTCTCCACTAGTTTCTCCAACTTTTCTTAATATACTGTTAGCTCTTGCATAAGAATATTGAACATATGGTCCGGTTTCTCCTTCAAAAGATAACATCTCTTTCCAGTCAAATAATATATCTTTTTCTCTTGAGTTTTTAAGATAAGTAAATACTATTGATCCTATACCTATCTTTTTAGCAACTTCTTCTTTATTTTCTAATGTTGGATTTTTTTCATTTATTACTTCTAATGCTCTGTCTTTTGCTTCTTTTAAAAGGTCTTCTAATAATACTACTTCACCTTTTCTTGTAGAAAGCTTTCTATCTGCAAATTTAACTAATCCAAAACCTACGTGAACACAATCTTTAGCCCATTCATGTCCTGCAAGTTCTAAAACCTTAAATACTTGCTTAAAGTGTAGAGCTTGAGGTGTACCTACAACATATATGCTTTTAGCAAAATCATACGTTTTTTTTCTATACATAGCAGCTGCTAAATCTCTTGTAGCATATATAGTAGCTCCATCTGATTTTAATATTATACATGGAGGCATGTTGTAATCTTCGAGCATAACAACCTTAGCTCCATTACTTTCTGTTAATAGTCTTTTCTCTTCAAGTTCTTTTATAACTACATCCATTTTATCATTATAGAAGCCTTCTCCTGCAAGAGAATCAAATTTAACTCCTAATTCATCATAGACCTTATTAAATTCTTTTAAAGAAAGTTTAGTGAATCTTTCCCAAAGCTCAGTAGCTTCTTTATCACCATCTTCAAGCTTCTTAAACCACATTCTTCCTTCATCATCTAAGCTAGGATCTTTTTCAGCCTCGTCATGGAATTTTACATATATTCTTAATAATTCATTTATAGGTTCTCTTTCTAAAGCTTCCTCATCAATCCATCTCTTATATGCAGAGATAAGCTTACCAAACTGTGTTCCCCAATCTCCTAAGTGGTTTATTCCCACTGCTTTGTAACCTTGATAATTAAACATCTTATATAAAGAGTTTCCTATAACTGTAGTAAATAAGTGCCCTACATGGAAAGGTTTTGCTATATTGGGTGATGAAAATTCAACACACACAGGTTTCCCTTCACCTAATTCCGAAGCTCCATAACTATCTCCTAAGGTTAAGATGTTTTCTATTGTGTTTTTATTAAACATTCCTTTATCTACAAAGAAGTTTAAATATGGTCCTAAGTTTTCAACTCTCTCAAAACCTTCACTATTGAATTTTTCTTTAAGTTCTGTAGCTATAGCGTTAGGTGCTTTTCTTAAAACCTTTGCTAGCTGAAAACATGGAAAAGCATAATCTCCCATTTCACCTCTTGGTGGAATTTCGATAGCCTTTTCTATCTCTTCCTTATCTAAATCTATCAATGAACTAATTCTTTCAGCTATTAGACTTTTGTAATTCATTTAGTTTCCTCCTCTATTTATATTTATATAAAATAAAAAACGCCTCTTTAATAATAAAGAGACGAAATATCCGCGGTACCACTCTTGTTGCATAAATGCCACTCAATTCTTTAACGCTGAAATGCGATTTATTTTACTTACCCTAAGCTTTCAAATAATGTCTCAAAGGCTCTCTTCATTTAATCTCACTCCTACAGGCTCTCACCAAACTCCTGCTCGCTTTAGGTTTTAATTAAACTACTCTTCTTATCATAGACTCTACTCTTTATTTAGTTACGATAATTATTATACATTTTAAGTCTTTTGATTGTCAATATTAATATAATGTACATTATTACTTTAATGCATTTATTAAAATATTTTGATATAATAATTTAGAATAATTTTAAAATTAGAGGTGTACTATGAAACGTGTTGGTGTAATTGATATTTGCTCAAATTATATTAGGGTTATACTATCAGAAATTGAGGATAGTGGTTATTTTAGAGTAATAGACGAATTAAGTGAACCTGTTAAGTTAGCACTTGATCTTATAGATAATAATTTTATAACAGAGGAAAAAATAAATATAACTATTAATACCTTGCGTGCTTTTAAGTCATTATGTGTTACATCTGGCGCTACTAAAATAATTGTAGTTGCCACAGAAGCTTTAAGAGATGCAGATAATGGAGAGTATATAATAGAAAAGATCTCAAGTGAACTAAATCTTGATGTGAAAATTCTTACATTAAAGGATGAAATTTATTATAATTACGTGGGAGTAAAAAACTCTATTTATACAAATAATTCTTTACTTATAGATATTAGTGGTACATGTACACATTTAGCATGGATAAAAAATGGACAAATTATAGAATCCACAACCTTACCCATAGGTAGTTTAAATATATCTTATGGCTTTAATTTAAGAGATCGAATTATACATAGTGATTTTGAAAATGCTAAGAGTTCTATCATGGATTGCATAACCTCTATACCGTGGCTTAAAAAAGGTAATTTTGATAACATAATCGGCGTTGGTGGAGCCTTTAGAAATGTTGGGAAAATTGATCGTATTAGAAAGAGATATCCATTACTAATAACCCATAATTACGAGCTTACAAATACAGATTTATGTGAAATTTTAAATTTACTTAAAAGTAAAGATTTAAATCAAAGAATTAAAGTTGATGGAGTATCTAAAGATAGAGTTGATATAATAGTTGGAACTACTTTAATCATGAAAGTTCTTACTTATTTTTTAGATATTACTCAATTAAAAATCTGTGGCAGAGGAATGCGTGAAGGATTACTTTTTGATTATATAATTAAAAATTTAGGGCCAATAGATGATATAGTTGATTATTCAATACGAGGTATAATGGAAAGCTTAAATGTTAATAAAGACCATGCTGAACATGTTTATACAATCTTAAAAACTCTTTATGAACAATTACGACCATTACATCATCTTGGAACTGAGTATAACAACGTAATTAAAACTGCCTCGCTACTACACGACAGCGGAATTAGTATCAAATACTATAATCATCATATTCATTCTTTTTATGTCATACTTAATGCCTATATGAATGGGTTAACTCATAAAGAATTATTACTTAGTGCATGCACTGCTGCTTTTCATAGAAATAATTCCTATACAGTTCCTTTAGCTCAATATAGTTCCATAATAAATAGATTAGATGTAGATATCGTTGAGAAAATAGGAATATTATTAAGAATTTCTGAGAGTTTAGATAGAAGCCTTGAAGGTGCTGTTAAATACTTAGATATAAAAATTACTGACGAAGTTGTAAATATTAATGTTTATTCCTCAATCCCTCTAGAGCTTGAGATACGTGATGCTTTAAGAGCAAGATGCAAATTCAAAGAAATATATCACAGAGAACTAGAAATTCAAAACATTGTTGTTTAACTTACTTTAATCGTAAAACTACTTGCTAAACAAACAAAAGAACTTTTGCACTTTGTACAAGAGTTCTTTTTTCTTCCATATAGTTAAAAATAACAAATAATTTCCTAAACCTATTTAAACTTAGATAGTTCACTTAAATTATTACTTTCATCATCATCTGGTCTGCTTCTTAAATATTCTTCACCATTTTTTGATTCTAGAACCTGTACCCCATCTATCTTCCCATCTCTAGCTAATCCTACAGCCTCTTCTTTTGTTATTATTTTCCCACTAGAAAGCTCGTAAGCCTCTATTTCTCCACTACTGCGACTTTTAATTGCTGTAATTCTTTCCTTTTCCATCATAAACACTTCCTTTACATTATTACATTATTCTTATCTTTTCTTAATCAGAAAAAATTATACACCTTATTGCTGTAGCAACCCGACATAGGAGCGGTTGCATTAAATTCATCCCCCTTATTACTGTAGGAGATTCCGCAGGAATGCTCCATTAAATTCATTTCACATTAATACTGTAGAGGCTTCTTCTCAAGCCTCATTAAATTCATTTTGATTGATAATTATGTTTAATAAAAAGTTAAACACCTTGTTGCTGTAGAAGCGTTCCACAGCTTCATTAGAGTCATTTTACTTAAATATTATGTTTAATAAAAAGT